>CAMUYW010000024.1 GCA_947165045.1 uncultured Fibrobacter sp.
TGAACAAGCGTGGCTGCCCGCTGCGCCGCAAGGAAGACCTGGACTACCTCAAGAAAGGCATCCAGTTCGAATTCGACTCTGCAAAGCTCCTCAAGTCCAGTTACCCGACTTTGGATGATATCATTGCGCTTTTGGAAAAGATTCCGGAAGTGAAGCTTGAAGTCCAGGGTCATACGGATATTGTGGGTACTGAAGATTACAACCAGAAGCTTTCTGAAGACCGTGCTCACTCTGTGACGGATTACTTCCAGTCGAAGGGTATTCCTGGCGAACGCCTCCGTGCAATCGGCTTTGGTACTCGCGTGCCTGTTGCTGATAACGTAACCGATGCTGGACGTGCCAAGAATCGCCGCGTGGAACTCATCCCGTTCGGCTACTACACCGAAGGCGATAGCACTGCTGCCGCTCCGTCGGATTCCTTGCTCAAGGACAGCACCTTGGCACCTCCGCCGCCGAAGAACGGTTCCGTGAAGGGTGCAAAGACTGCTCCTGCCGAAGTGAAGGTGAAGCTCAAGGGCGATGCCGAAAAGAAGGTACGTTCTGCTTCTCGCGCCGGCTCCAGATGGAAAAAGAAGGTCGAAGAAAAGGTAAAGGCTGAAGCCGAAACGGCGAAAGCCGCTGCTGCCGAAACCGCAGATGTCCCGACGAGTAAAGACGCCGAGCCTGCTGCTGAAAAGCCTGCGGAACCTGCTGCCGAAGCGCCGAAACAGTAAAAACTGTCATCCTGGAGGGTTCGCGGAACCCGATAGGATCCATGAAAATGAATGAAAAAGACCTAGCTCAGCTAGGTCTTTTTGAATATCGTCACCCTCGCGAAGGCGAGGTGCTTGCCGAAAAATTACGCTTGGAAGTTCTTTCCGAGAATTGCAGAAACGTTCTTCAAGATACCTTCGGCGACGTCCGGCTTGTTCATCGAATAAACGTGCACGTTCGTGATGCCGTTTGCGTAAAGGTCAATAATCTGATCGCTCGCGTAGATGATGCCTGCCTGCTTCATGGCTTCCGGATCGCTACCGAACTTGTCCACAAGCGACTTGAAACGCTGCGGCATGAACGAACCGGAAAGCTTGATGGCGCGTTCGACTTGGTTTGCGTTCGTGATGGGCATGATGCCGGGGAGCACCGGACAGTTCACGCCTGCATCGCGGAGCTTGTAAAGGAAACTGAAGAACAAGTTGTTGTCGAACACCATCTGCGTCGTGAGGAAGTCGGCGCCTGCTTCGACCTTTTCCTTGAGGTGCTTGATGTCTTCGGCCTGGTTCGGGCTTTCTGGGTGCTTTTCGGGGTAGCAAGCCGCACCAATGCAAAAGTCTGCGTCGGCAGCCTTGATTTCGCGGATGAGTTCCACAGCGTGGTGATAATCGCAGTCGCCACGGCCGTTCGCGATGAGTTCCGGCGTGAGGTCGCCACGCAGCGCCATCACGTTCTTGATGCCGGCAGCCTTCATGTCTTCGATGCGCTGGTGGATGGTTTCCTTGGTGCTTGAAATACAAGTCAAGTGCGCGAGCATCGGGATGCCGAAATTGTACTTGAGATTCTTGGCAATTTCAAGCGTATACTGGCTCACGCCGCCGCCTGCGCCGTAAGTGACGCTCATGAATGCGGGCTTGAGCTTGGCAATGGATTCGGTGGCCGCCTTAACGTTTTCGAAACTCGTCTCTTTCTTGGGCGGGAAAACTTCGAACGAAAGACTCATCTTATCTTGCTTGAGAATGTCGATAATCTTCATTAAAACTCCGGTATGGCTCGGTGCCATGTTGCTTGATTTATGCAAATATTTGAATTCATGCATAAATGTAGATAAAATTCCCGATAATGGCAATGGAGAATGCGTAATTTTTTAGAGAGGTAAAGGTTTACTGGGCTCCAAAATTGACGAAAAATCAAATAATTTACTATATTGTGTGCTCACAAATGCCGTCGTAGCTCAGTTGGATAGAGCAGTTGCCTTCTAAGCAACGGGTCGTGGGTTCGACTCCCGCCGACGGTATAAAAGGTTCGTGCGCCGTAGGCGTGCGAACCTTTTATATTTTGGTGTTGAGGAAAACACAAGTTCGACCTCTGCGTAAGGCGAGAGTCGCGGGCAAGCACGTTTGCCCATGACCGAGCCGTAGCCGGAGTGACAACGCGAAGCGTTGTCACCTCCCGCCGACAAAACAACAAACCCCGGAACAAGTCCGGGGTGACAGTCGAAAAATGGGGAAGAACAGCTTAATTACTTCTTCAAAATCGTATTGAGCGTAGCGCGGAGGTGGTTCATGTTCGCCTCGTTGAGCGTCTCGTAACGGTAGAACGTACCGTCCTGCTGCACCAGGTAGACCACCGGAATGTAACCCGTGCCGTATGTGGGGCCGAATTCGCTATCCGTATCCTGGAATACCGGGATGACCGCGTGGTATTGGTCGATGAACAGGCGGATGTCGTTCTTCTTGATGCCGCCGTTCAAGCCAATTGCGATACCCGTGAGACCCTTGGATTCATATTCCTTGATGAGGTTCTGAATTTCGGGGAAGTGCTTTTGGCAGTGCGGGCACTTGGGGCTGAAGTAGTAGATGAGCAGCGGTCGGTTTGCGAAATGGCTGAACATGATTCCCGGATCGCTGATGCCCGAAAGGTGCTTGGAAAAGTCCATTTTCATGGGCTGTTCGGTCTTGGAATCCATCATTAACTTGATATCGGCAACTTGCGGTTCCGGTGCAAATTGAGCAAAGCTCATTGCTGCCGCGAAGACGATCAAACTGAAAATACGACTAACCATACACATACTCCTAAAGCCTTTGGTCTAATCCCAGAAAATCGTAACTGTAACTAAACAATTGTAAAATACCAAAAAATAAAGGGGGTGAATTGTGATTTTCGTCAAAAAAAGGCAAAAATAATGTAAAAATTAACGTTTTCCGGTTTGCGCGGCTATTCCGCCAAGATTCTCCTGAAATTCTCCGGTGAAAAAGCCGGATTGTTCATGAATTCATCTTCTAGAATGCCCATGATTTCTTCGGAATATTCAGTTTGCTTGCTGAACAACTTGATGGCGTTGATCTTGGCTGCTTGCGGGTTGGCGGAGCCGCACTCGTTTGCTGTGGTGCTGTTGGTGATGCAGCCAGCGTTCGCGAAAATGGTGCCGAATTTTTGAAGCATTATCCAGAAGTAAAGCGCAAATTGGACTTTGGTGAGACTGTCGCCGTCGAAAAGGCTTTTCTCGTAGTAACGGAATAGCAAGTAGGCAATGATTTTTTCGCCATCGCGGTCGGTGAAGAGCCTGGCGCTTTCTCTGCTCTTGCCATTTTCGAGATTGTGCAAAACCTGTGCCAACTCCGTGTACGCGCGGTCCCAGGCCGGGCCGTAGCTTTCGCCTTTGCCGAGAATCTCGATCCACGACTGGAGGATGTTGTTCGAAATTTTATCGTTTGTGCTAATTTTAGAATTTTCTTTATTTTGTTCTAAATCTTCGAAGCCGCTTGATTCAACGGTAAAATCTAGCAGTTCGATGAGACGCTCGTTGAGTGGCCTACTATGGTCCGCTAGAATTGTAAACAAATGCTCGCGTTCTTCGAAAATGGCGTCGCGGGCTTCTATGGCGTCTTCTGGAATATCGTCTGGTTCATCGTCGATTTCGCGTTCGACGAATGCGATAGGCGAGGTTGCTGTGCCGTTGCATTCGAGCAAAAGTCGCACGCCTTCTTCGCAGCAAAGCCCAATTCCGCGTTCCATAATGTCGCCATAAACCTCTACAAATCGCGGGTGCTCACGGCAAATGTCGCAAAGACTGTCTTCGCCGAGGTGACAAATCATGTCGCAAAGCCCGTCGCGCCTTAAGAACGGACAACGGTCACCGGGGAGCAATTTGAAATGCCCGTCTTCGATACCGCTGCGGAGAATTTCCCCATATTCGCCTTTAATTTTTTCGTAGCGCTTTGCGCTTTTTTCGTCAATGTCGATTTCCCAGCCAACGCAACAAGTGTCATTGCATTTGCCTGCGATGCAATGGAACGAGTCGTAAAAATCAGGAACGCGGAGAAGCATGGCGTAAAGATAGGATTTTATAGGCTTGATTCGTGAAAAGCCTTAGAAAATCTGCTTGAATGGAAAGAAAGAGAGAATGGCTATAATCAGTTGTTGCTTTTATATGCGGGGTAGGTGGAAAACAGGTGTATCCCAAAATTATGCAGTCGCGTGCGAAGTGATTCCGGCTTGATGACTTGTGCGGAATCAGCAAAACCGAGTACCCAGCGGAATAGCAACTCGTTGGCTTCGACCTTCATTTTGACCAACAATCCGTATTTTCCATCATCAATAATGCTCATGGAACGGTGATATGGTTTTTCTTCAAGGAAAGTGCGGATATGACTCGGAAAACGGATTTCGACATCTTCCGCTTTTGGGTCTTGTTTGCCCCAAATGGCTGAACCCAGATTCACGCGCTTGCGTAAATTTTCAACTGCTTTAGGGTCGTCTTTGAATGTTTCGTTCGTGAGCGATACATTTTGTAATCGTCGAAACTTTAGCACGTAGGTTTGGTTTGTGTGCGTTTCTGATTTGCAGCCCACATATAATTCACCTTGGTACACGATGATCATTAGAGGAATGCGAATCGACGGCATATTCGATGTTTCGGTAATGTTGGTCACCTTGATTTTGCGGCATTCATGAATGGCTTGCAGAATAATCTTTAGCTTTTCGCTCGCGTCTTCTTCGTAATCAGGAGGAGTGCCCATAAAAAGGATTCGCTTGTCCAAGTCATCTGAAAGGCGCTTTAAAGAATCAAGTTCTTGTCGCGGGAGAGAATCCTTAATCTTTGTCAATAGTGAATGTATAGTGTCGCTTGTAGCCGGGTAAATGTTCGCAATGCGCTGCAAAAATACCAAGTGCAGCATGGTATTTTCAAAGTTCGGAAATAATAGACGATCGGCGGACTTAAGTGCCGATGAATAGACAAACGAACGGCTTTTTCCGCTTACCTTGATATAGCGACCGCCATCCATTTCGCTCAAATACTGCATATCGCGTTGTAGATTGCGCCGCTCGTTTTTAGGTATACTGAATATGACCATCAATTCAGAGATGGTATATGTCTTTTCGGGGTGTGAAATCACTTCTGCAAACAGCCGCACTCTGCGTTCTCCACGAACCATATCCGCCATAATACACCTCTTTTTTTAAACCTCAATTAGAGGCTTTCGCTCTATTAAATCTAGATAAATAGTATGTCAAATAGTGACATTTTGGGGTTGGACGCTCCGACAAGAAAAAACTTCACTTTCTTAAAAAAAATAAATACTCACTGCGACGAATACGGACGCGAATGGAAATGATTTGATTTCAACACTCAAATAATGGAACGTAAAATCCCAAGTTCTTTGACATATTATTTTCAAATAATGTAGTTTTATCGCATGCTCATTTATCATGGTTCTGAAAAGCGAATCGAATGCCCTGTTTTGGGGTTAGGAAACCCGCGTAATGATTACGGGAGAGGTTTCTATTGCACTGAATCGCTAGAACTTGCTAAAGAATTGGCTTGCCAAAAAAATTCTGATGGCTTTGCAAATTCTTATGAGCTGGATTTGTCGGGATTGAAGGTTCTCGATCTGTCTGCGGAAAATTTCAGCATACTCCATTGGCTTACAATTTTGATGCAGAATAGGGTGTTCTCGCCTAAGTCTCCGCTGGGCAGAACAAATCTGGAGTTTTTGACGGAAAAATTTCAGGTGCCTTATCGGGAATACGATGTTATTAAGGGTTATCGTGCGAATGATTCTTACTTCTCGTTTGCAAGCGATTTTTTGGAAAACGTCATTCCTATTCAAAACCTTGCTAGCTCCATGAAACATGGTAGCCTTGGCTTGCAGGTGGTTCTTAAATCAGAAAAGGCTTTTGCTCAGTTGCAGTTCAAGGATGCCGAAAAGGCTGACAAAGAAGAATACTACGTCAAGTATCACAAACGTGATGATGCAGCTCGAAAGAATTACTTGGACGGTTTGCGAAAGCTCCGCCCAAGTGATGGAGTTTACTTAATTGATATCGTTCGAAATCCGAGGTTGCTCGATGAAATACGCTTATAGCGAAATGTACCTGAGCGATGTCCAAAAGAATCTCGGTTTCTTTTTTCAAGCAACGCTTCATAATTTGAACTTGTCCGTAGATGAAGTTCAGAGAACTTTTTTGGCATCTGAAATTCCGACTCAAATTGAATTTGCGAATCCAAATTTTTTGTGCGGTAAATCCGGCTACGAACTAGCAATACTCGCATTTCCGCAATTCGAAAAGAAACTCTTGGAATCTATTGACGAGCCTTTCTATCCAGAGGCCGAATACTGGAGCGGGCACGTTCTTGCCTATTATCAGTGGTATTCAAATAAGCCCTTCGCCGAAATTCTCGGCAAATACCCCCTGGAACGAATTCTCTCCGATTATCGTTTGATGCATGAAGCCGACATCACTAAGATGGCGCTAGCGATGGATGCGGTTGTGATGGCGAAGTAAGATTTCTTCGCGTCTATATATGTCGCAGGAATATGTGAAAAATGGGCGGTTCCCTTGCCCTGTTTATTGCTATTCGATAGAATTTTTGCCATTGAATGATGAAATGGAATTATGATTATTTGAATGTATTGCCTTACGAAGAATGCCTGCAAAGCGATAATTATTTTATTCGCTTGTTGGCTCTGCTCGACAGGCGACTCGGCAAACGCCGCCTCAAAAAGATTGTCGAAAATATCGAGCAAGGACCTGAGTGGTTTAGGAAATGGGTGAGGCTGCGAACGAGTAATTAGGTTTTTACTAACGGTAGTTTGCAAAATGAACTGCCCGCAGCTCGAACCCTTGTTTTCGATTTTCTCCTATGGTATTTTTGGAGTGTAGGAGATGAATGTATGACGGAAAATCCAATCAAACACGCGTTGCATGCAATCCATACAATGGATCATTCTAAAGAAGCTGCTCTTGCTCGTTTGCAAAGAGCCGGTATTCTCACGAAATCTAGGAAAATGACGGCTCTTTATCGTAGGTGTATTGCTGCTCAAACTGTTAAAAAATGATTTTCTCGGATGATATCTATTTTGACCGCCCAAATCTTTATATAGGTTTTCATGGTTGTGAAAAATCTGTAGGGATGGATTTAATCCTCAATCCGAGCCGTATTCATCTTAGTGCGCGTAATTATGAATGGCTTGGACATGGTTTTTATATTTGGGAAAATAATCTTGATAGAGCTTTTGATTGGGCTAGAAATCATTACCCCAAAATTAAAGAACCTTTTGCTGTAGGGGTTGTTTATACACTTGAAAAATGTTTGGATTTGACAGACAAACATTTTATAAGGTTGCTTTCCGAAAATTACCCGGAATTTATTAAGGATTTAAAGAATCTAGGGGCATCGATTCCTCAGAACACGGATTTAAATGGCAAACCGAATCCTAATGGGGTATTAAGGCATCTTGATTGTTTCTTGATAGAACATTTCCATTCTCTGAATGATATCGCAGAAGATATTCCGTATTTCGATACAGTTCGTGGCGCTTTTACCGAAGGAAAACCTGCTTATCCAGGAACTCAATTTGGCGATAAGAACCATATTCAAGTTTGCATTCGAAATAAAAAGTGCATCAAGGGACTTTTCTTACCTCGATGCTAGTGTAGTTAATCTGATTTACTACCATTCAACGAATGCATCGAGGCTAGAATTAGAATTTTTTTTGGTGCTGTTGAAAGGTCGCATTTTGCTCACAGAAGTCGAGTTGGATGAATTCGTTGCTAAATACGATAAATTACTCTTTTTGTGAAAAATATCTTTTTTTAAGAATTTTTGTGTAATTTTAGAACAAGACTCGTTCCTAATTTGACAATTTTCATTGGACGAGCTGCTTTTTGACGAGAGGGTTCTAATTCATGCATGTAGAAACAACCATTGGTTGGAAAGGCAAAAAAAAGAAGGAATTCCAAGATGTTCTTTCAACAAAAGAAGTCTATAATAATTTTATTGTTAAGGATATCATAGAAGATCCGAGTGCTGTACTGGAGGAACTTGATCTTAGTGCAGGATTTCTTGATAAAAAACCATTTTCTAATCTTAGAACAGGTTCTGATATTTGGGAATTTTATTTAATAAAAATGTTTAGAATAAAAGAAACAGAATATAATCGATGGATAGGAGATTTTCAGGATAAATCGCATGCTTACAAATATTGTACTAGAAGAAAAGTCGGCAATCCTTGGAGTCAATTTAATGATAACGATGTGAAATATCCTACAATAAATAATAACCCAAAACTGATAAAATCATCGGAAAAATTTGTTGGACGTTTGCAACAATTTAAGGGGGCGCTTCGCCAAAAAGACCGTTTGAATTCAAACAATAGAAAGAAAGCTGCCGCTGCATTTAATGATTATCTTCTCGGACCAATGAAATTTGGTAAAGAAACAATGCGGGAGATTTTTCTTACAAAAAAAATGGGCGTAAACGACGATGAAATATTAACCAAATTATTAGAGAGGTCATACTGGAAAAAAAATTGTGGCCTTAACCCGAACCATATGTTGGCAATTTGTTTGATGCTATGTCTTTATGGCAACAAAAAGCGGAGGCCCGTATCCTGCAAGATGGCAAAAGAAGTTTGTTATAGACTAGATAACTTAAAAAAAAGTGAGCTCAAAGAAAAAATAATATTAAAATTAATGGACCAAACAGCGGGATTTAAAAAAGATTTTATTCCTCCTTATAATAATATTTTTGGAAAGTACAACAGAGAACGTATAAATACATTTTTTCGTATCAAAACATGGATAAAATTAGTTAAGGACACTTATCTAGCGAGTAAATAATCATGACTGAAAAATACTACATCTCGACATACAGTGCCCATGCTTCTTTGCTTGAAAAAATGATAGGTAAACAAGGAAGAATAGAGAAACTTTGTGTAAGTTATGGTGGACTGAAGGTTCCTCAAGCGATACGTGATGAATCTAGCAAGCATATTTTCAGTAATTTTACTGAGTCAAAAAAAGTTCTACATGCAAAAGTAATTTTAAAGCAAAAATCTCACAAATATGAACTGTGGCTCTGGACTGGAAATTTAAGATCGTGCACAAAAAAAAATCAAAATGTATTAATATCATTAGATGTCAAGCAGTCTGTGGCAAAGGATATAATTAAATGGTTTTCGGAAGGACCGGAAGAACATCTAATTGTTCGAAAATTCGGAAAAAAACATACCGTGGAAACCCATGGATTTGACGGATCAATATCAGATATGCTTGTTGATAGCTTAAAAAATTTAGATAAAAAAGAATGTGAAAATACATACATTTTTTCCCCTTGGGGGTCAACTAAGGTTTTAGAGGAATTGTTAGATAATGTAAATCAAATAAAGAATGTAAATATATACACTCGATTTAATCAAGGAGGAATGTGGATAGACTATAACTCGGATAAAATTATCGGCAGAAATATCGCCGATGAAAAATCGGAATTTCCTCACTCCAAATGTATGTTTATTACGAACGCTAAAGGTAATATAATATGGGCGTATATTGGTTCTGCGAATTTCACTGACCAGGCAATGAAAAAAAACATAAAAGAAGGCGCAAATATTGAATACGCTTTAGTAATAGAAGGTATTGATAATTGCAATGATTTGGTCCCGTTATTGAATCAATTGGTTTCCGCCACACGATGGAACCCTCGTGGCAGGATTTCTAAGGGAAAAATATTTGTAGATAAAAATAGCGAAGAACTCGGATTTTGGGAAACGGAAGACACAAATAATTTTAAATCTAGAGAAATTATAAAGGAATGTACAGTATTGATAGATGAAAAGCAGGAAAGAATATTTGACACTTGCTACACGAATGGCGACTTTGACGAACATCCGTTTGATAAGAAAAATAATTATTTATTTAAAGTAATGAGTGTTGGTTATTTTTTTCAACTTTTAGTTCGAAGAAAAAAAGATGATGAATGGATTGAAATGCCCTATAAACGTACCATCCCAGATGCAATTCCTTATGGAAGTGTTGACGCTGAACTAGCAATAAATCGAATTTTTGATTTTTTAAATATAAATGGAGAAAGTGGAGAACCAATAACGGGAAAAACTTCAGAAACAACCGTTTCCGCATTATCAACGCACGAAATAAATCTTCGTTTTCCTTACGATAAATTAAGGAATAAAAAAACGCTTTCAAATGTTGAAAAAGAGCTTCATAAATTGCAAAAAAACAGAAAAAACATACCAGATAACTATAAAAAAATTGTCGATTTGTGGTTACCTATGATCAAACTGATGAGGAAAAAAGAGGGGGTGAAATGAAATTACAGAACGACTCTGACGCCCAAGGAGGCTGCATATCTGTTTCTGACGCTCAAAGTAGCTGTATATCACGACTGGTTTCTTATATAAGCTCATTTATTGGAAATCAGTCTGATACGAAAACACGTGTTATGTCGGTTTCAATTCCTACGGGATGGGGAAAAACGCGTATTGCAATTCAAAGCATATTGCGATCAACAACTGGTAAGGCGACATTAATATTATGGCCGCAAAGGACTGGTCATGTCACAGAAATATGGCAGCGTCCATTAGATTGGAAAGAGAAGCAAAATAGTAAGTCTTGTTTTGTGCCAAGTTGGATTCCTATAGATGAAAGGATTCAAAAAAACAAAGTTTCTTACTTTAAATATGATGGTGCAGAATGGGTAAAGGATGATTCCGTAAAAAAAACGAAATTTATAGAGAGTAAAGAAGATAATCTTTTTTTCTACGTTATAAACAGGGGAAAACAAAGTGAAAAAGAGAAACTATTGCAAAATGAAATAAAAAAAAGTCATATCCAAAAAAAACAATCCCCCATTTTTTTCATAATTGATGAATGGCATGTACGTGATTTTTTGAATGATTTTGAAAATTATTGCGAAGAAAATAAAGAAATTCTTCCCGAATATGATGTTGATAAAGCAGAACAGTTTTGGCGAGAAAAGTTGCTTGGCTGCAATACAAAACGAAAATTGTTTGTTTTGTTACTTTCAGCGACTCCCTTGGCATCAACCAAAAAAATGGATTGGCTTTATGAAAACGCTTCGGATGATGAAATTGATAAACAAAATAAATCTGCTGAGAAATGTTTTGAAGTACTTACCAATGTGGGAAATCAAAATCGCGACACAGATAATCCCTATGCCATATATGAAATTTATCCAAATGTATTAAAACATAAAATGGCCTTTCTAAAAAGTGCGAGAACGCGAGCAGAAAAAAAGATAGAGTTCTTAAGAACGGAGAAACAACTTTCTGCTTGGTGTAAGGATTACCTTAATATCTTAGAGTCAAAAAAACAAAAAAAGAAAACAAAGAATAAAAAAACAATAAAGAATCATGGCGTTGAAATTTATCAACGCGAACAAGGAATTATCATAGAAACATATGCAAAAAAATTCATAGCTTTATGCGATTTGTTACAAAATTTTGAAGAACGAAAATTCCTAATATTTTGTACATATAAAGCTGAAGTTGCTCAAAAATTAAAAAATGCTTTAATAAAAAACAACTTTTGCAGCAAAGATACCATAGCATATTTAAATGAAGGATCGCGAAAAAAAATTTTGAACGACTTTAATAATCCTGAAGGTTCGATAAAATATTTAATAGCTACTGATAAAGATTCTCAAGGAATAGACTTGCAGAATTCTGGCGCGTGGTTGATTCATTATGAGTTGCCATGGAATCCAATTAGAGTTATTCAACGATTCGGTCGCGTATGGCGATTTAATAAAAACAGTGACGGACGTGAATCACAAGAACTTACATGTCCTGTTGCTTTTTATATTCCATCAACCTACTCTTCTGAAGAAGAAAAAATAAATCGCTTAGAAAGACGTTGGCTTGTCTTAAGTGAAATTTTAACTGACGTAAGTTCAAAACATTTGATGCCTGTTGATTTCAATATTGCTATGGGTATAAGGGTGACTCCAAGCCCGTATAAAGAATGATTTTATAAAGTAATCTCAGTAATTCTTAATGGGGGAGCAATACTATTTTAGTGAGAAAACATCTGGAATACTTGCGGCTTATTGCGTTCGGTCATGCTAGTTTGTGCAAGTGAGATATAATCACTTGTTAATACTTTTTGGGGATGTTATCTTCCCTTTCGAATATTTATCCTTTCAAATCAAACAGCAAATACTCTTCCACGAGCGTCATCAAATTGAATCCATCTCGTGAAAAGTAGTGGTCTTGTCCGGGAACTGTGATGACTTTCATGTTGTCGCGTTCGTGAAGTTTTAGCAGCTTGGATTCTTTGACGGATGGGTCTTCGCTTCCAAAGACGAATGTCATCATTTCTCCGTTAAAATTTTTGGCGGCATGGCAGATGTGCGGCAAGTTTATCATTAGCGGTGGATTTATCAGAAGAAGTCTGGATATCTGCGAAATTTTGCTGCTTTCGATGCAACCGAGCGAAGCTCCTTTCGACATTCCCATGAAAAGAATCTTGGGACGCGATTTGCAAGTTTCATTTAAAAGAGCGATGTCTTCTGCAATTTGGTTTGTTTTGTTATCGGGATTTGGCTCGTCGGAGATCGCGCAGCTTACAACGGTGATACCATACTTGTCGCAGATTTCGTTTGCCAAATTCAAGTACTTATTTCGGTAGCCGCACGCGGAGCCGCCTTGTCCGCCTTTGATGAGTAAGGCGTAGTCTTGTCGTGAACCTGGGATAATGAGATAATCGGTCATATTGCATTGTTTGATTTATATTCTTGTCTTATTTGCCACTTAATCTGCCGTTTAATATTTTCCCATCTAAAATATTCATTTGTGAATCTAAGGTCCTCTCTTCTAAATGCTTTGTTGATTGCCTTGACTACTTGAATAAAACGGTTTGTTGTTATTTCTGTAATTAACGATCCGTCCCAATTTTCCCCAATTGCAATTTGTGCTGCGTTCATGATTTTTTCTGAAAAAAGATTTAAAGAATAACGTTCGCAGTAACAGGTGTAATTATATAATAAGGGGGAACCTTTTTTATCAAGAGATTCTTTTAGTGCACGAGGCATTGGACCTAGCCTCTCATATCCACTTCCGTCTATTCGACCTTCATATTTGCAACCTGCTTGTATACCGATAAACCTATCGTTTAGCTCGTTGTTGTTCCCTTTGCATGAAATACTGATTAATACAAATTCGATTTCGTAATCTTGGATGGCCTTGTTTTCCCACATGGGGATGAATCCTAGTATGCCATAATCTGTTTCTAGAAAATTGACACATTCGTAGAATCCTTCTTCGTGTTTATTTTGAGATTGGCGGCTTGAAATGGATTGAAATTCGTTATAATCTTTGGGAAAGCTTGAATACGGACGTTTTTCTCGCGGGTCTGGATTTAAAATAGCAACAAAAAATTTCATTGTGCAATATCCTTTTTTTTCTAATTGAAAATCCTCGTGTAAATATGGAATTCCTCTGGATCCATTGCGACGGCATCTTGCAAGGAATATAGTCCCTCGTGGAAAAACCAATGCATTAAATAGCAGAAGTAATGTTGCTCGAATTCGGGACGGTTGAATTCGATGATGTTCCAGTTGAGCGGCTTTTCGCCGCATTCGTTCATTAGGCTGTAACCGTTGTGACCGTACCATGTTTCAACGGAATCCCATAAAGGGTCTTCTTCGGCGCCTTTGGCGAGTTCACCTTCGTAGATGATGTGGACTTCTACATCGGTGTTTTTATCGTAGTAGTTTTTGCCTTCGGCATTCATTTTTTGAATGTCACTGTAGATTGATTTCCCTATGCGGTCGGCTTCTTGCATTAAAGCCCAAAGCTTGTCGTTAAGGCGAATAATTTTGGCAACGTTTTCTGGAGTCCAAACGAACGCTTCGTTTTGCTTTTTCCTACGTTCGCGCATTCTCCGTTTGGCTTCGACTTTTTCTCTTGCGTGCTTTAGAGCGTCTTCTAGCTCATAATCTTTCAATTCAGAATTCATATTCAAAATCCTTTTGAATAAAGTTCTTTTACTTAAAATGCGTAATACTTAATTACGTCACTCCATTTCCAGGTTCCGAGTTGTGACTTTTGTTCACGCAGTTCTGCATTGGTTGCGAACTTGCGGTTTATTCTGCTGTTGAATTGATTCTGCAAATCCGTTTCCTTGTTTTCGAATGGCGTTGCGGAAAAACTTACTGTAGGCTCGCCGCTTTTCTCTGTAATCAAATAATCTTTGACTTCAAGCATTTGCTTGTAACGAAAACGGCATTTGCTTGAATCGACGCTGCATAGCACGATAAAGCGGATGTTTGTGCAATCTCGTGTGTGGAGTGGAACGGGGCCGAATTCTAGTGTATTCTCTGTTTTACTTTTTTCACATGTCGCAAAAATGTATGTGTCCTTCAATGCCAATTTGTTCATGAACGAAAAATCTTCGGGACCGTTCACGCCGGGATTTACGAACAGGAATCGGTAATGTCGTTTGGCTTCGGAAATGTAACCCAGGGATAATTCATAACAGGGTGTGCTGACGTAAGGGCGTTCTAAAGCGTCGAAAAATGGATCGTCATCATCTTTGTTGACTTCGAAATCTAGATGGCATAATGGCTTGCCTGTTTCGAGAAATGCGGAATACATTTCAAGGCGTTCATCGATGATTTCGTATCCGTTCGGTGCGATTAAGTTCCAGCGTATGCTTCGCCAAATCAATTCTGCTTCAGTTTTGCTTGTGTACGAGAATTCAACTAATTCTTTTAAATCCTTGTATTTTTGCATGTCTGTCATCATGATGCTCATAAATGTGCCTTTGTTGTGTAATAATGTGAATCTTTTAAAAAGTAGGTTATCACTGCGACAAATACGGTCGTGATTGATTCGCAAAATTTTCAATGTTGCTGAGGATGGATTATTAGTGGTTTGAAAATAGTTCTCGTCCGCGTCTGTATGTGTCGCGGTAAATGTGTAATTTTGGGAAAATGAAAAAATGCGTAAATTCCCCTCAAAAACTTTTTGTGTCTGGTTCCAAATCAATTTCCAAATTGAGCGAAGCAGCCATCGGCTTGCTAGACGATGCTATTAAAAAGGGAATGGAAATTCTTGTGGGGGATTGTTATGGGGTAGACGCTGCTGTCCAGAAATACCTGGATCAGCGGAATTACGCGAACGTTACTGTTTATTGTAGCGGTGAAAAACCGCGAAATTACTTTTTGACGAACGGGCGTGTTCGTTCTTGCTCCCTTTTGTCGAAGGGATTGAATGGTCGAGCATTTAATTATGTGAAAGATATAGAAATGAGCAAAGATTGCGATCGGGCCTTAATGATTTGGGACGGCAAGAGCGCAGGTACGCACGAAAATATCAATCGCATGATTCAACTGGGGAAACCATTTATTGTGGTTGAGGAATAATCCTTGGGATTTTCACCCACTCTCTTTTTGCACTCAATTTCCCGTATTGTGATATAAAACTTACACAAATATTATTTGTTTTATGCTCAAATGAGCAAATTTCTGTGTAAAATTTTGAAAATCAAGGGCTGAAAGTATGCTTTTTTTAAGTTCAGCCTCTGAATTATGTTGCCACGGTGGTTGAAAGTGGGTATATTTACCACGTGTGATAAGTGTTGTGGTAAAATGTGTCAAATATGAATTTCACTTCTTTCATAGGACAAGCCCAAACGGCGATCGATGGAAAGGGAAGGACCTCCTTCCCTAGGGAATTCCGTCGTCAGCTTTCGGCGTCCGAAGGGAATGAGTTCGTGGTCACCCGTGGCCCGGACCGCACCCTCCGGTTGTTCGTCCTACCCGAGTTTGAGAAATTCATGGCGGACTTGGATAGCTGGTCCGACCGCCGTCAAGCCGACTTAGTTCGGAGAGGCCTCTGCCCCACAGTTGTGGAGATGGATGGCCAGAATCGCATTTTACTCCCCAAAATTTTGCTGGAGTTTGCTGGCCTTAAAGACGAAGTTCTTTATGTCCAAGCACGCGGTAAAGCTCTCGAATTATGGAATCCTGAACGTTACAACGAAAAGTTTGGTTTGCAGACAAATGAAGCAATCGAAGCTTTCGATGCCGCGTTCTATGGTGGTGGCTTGACGGAGGGGGATAATGGCAGATAAGAATCTCCGCAAGTCAGTACATGTAAATGAAATTTCGGAAGCCGCGGTCGCTGGGGTTCAAGGGAGAGAATTCTATCACGATCCGGTGATGCTCAAGGAATGTCTTGAAGGCTTGAATATCAAGCCGAACGGCACCTATTCGGACTGCACACTTGGCGGTGGCGGCCATTCTTACGCTATTGCCCAAAAGCTCGGTCCCGAAGGCACGCTCCATGCATTTGACCGCGACGATGAAGCGGTTCAGTTTGCAACGAAGCGTCTTGCTGGTGTTGCTCCGAAGTTTATTGTCCATCCGGTTCCGTTTAGCGAACTCGGGAATGAAATTGCGCCGAATACACTCGATGGCGTTCTTTACGATCTCGGCATCAGCAGCCATCAGGTGGATGACTCTAGCCGTGGTTTTACTTTTGTCGGCGATAATCCGCTCGACCTCCGCATGGACCGTCGCGAAAACGTGTCTGCGCAGGAATGGCTCCGCACGGTAAGCGAAGATGATTTTGCTGCCGCGCTCCGCAAGAATGCCGATATGGATCGTGCGTTCAAGCTTGCTTCTCGCATTAAAGAAAAGGTTGCCGAAATTGCTGCTGCGGGCCGCGATGTGCTCCCGAGCGATATCAAGGCCGTTGTTGAAGCCGTGTTCCCGGATAAGCGCCGTGACGCGAATAGCCTTTTGGCTCGCGTGTTCCAGGCAATCCGCATGGAAGTGAACGGCGAACTCAAGCAGATTGAAGATAGCATCCGCGCCGCGGTGGACTGCCTCAAGGTGGGCGGTCGTTTGGTCGTCATGAGCTACCACTCTGTCGAGGACCGCTGCGTCAAGGAGACTGCTGCTGAATTTGAAAAAGCATGCATTTGTCCGGAGAACTTGCCGGTGTGCATGTGCGGTGGTAACCACCAGCGTTTAAAGAAGGTCAATCGTAAGCCGATTTTGCCCTCGGCCGATGAAATCAACAGGAACAGTCGGGCACGTTCTGCAAAGCTTAGGATTTATGAAAGAGTATGACTAAGGAAGAGCAGAATGTAATCGAAAATTCCGGCAGGGGTGGAATCATGAGAATAATATTCTTATTCGTTCTCATGGTTACGGTAGCAAGCTTGTTCCCTGTGTACATGCAGAATAGAATTGAACGTCTTTATGAGACGTCTGAAAGCCTTCGTAAAAAGGTGGATTTGCTGAATCGCGAAATTCTTTTGAAAGATTTCGAAATCAACAAACTTTCGTCGATGGATTATCTGTCGAAGTTTGCAACACGTGCGGAACTGGGCCTCAATGGGGTTCCGGTAAAAGTTATGGTAACAGGGGTAACGAATGAATAAGTATAGCGCAGATCCCCTGTTTATTTTGAAGAGTCTCGTGCTTTGCACGGTTGGCGTACTTGTAATGCAGACGTTTGACATCATGGTTTTGAACCGAGATGTGTATAAGGCCAAAACGACATCCATGGTGACGCATACGAAGAACGTGTATGCAGAACGTGGTTTGATTTTGGACCGTAATGGCGTTGTATTTGCTGAAAGCATGCGCGATACTAGCGATAATTTGGGTTATAGCCGTTTGTTCTTGCAGGGAACTCTTGCTTCGCAGATTGTGGGCAAGGTGGGTTATAACGGTATCGGTAGCATGGGCATGGAAAAGATTTATGACGACAAGCTTCGTGGTGACGAGGGCTTGCGTGTCAGTGTCCGTGATGCGCATCAGCGTGAAGTTTATTTCCGTTCTCAGAACGTTGTCGAAGCAAAATCCGGTTTGAATCTTGTGCTCACGATTGATCGCAATATGCAGGAAATTGTTGAGAAGGCTTTGAAGGATGGTGTTGCCGAATTTATGGCAACGAGCGCAAGTGCTGTTGTTGTGGATCCGTACACGGGCGAAATCCTTGCGATGGCAAGCTATCCGACATTTGACCCGAACTCGAAAATTCAGGGCATTGGTCGTGTTGCTAAAAACGAAATTATTTCCATGCCGTACGAACCGGGCTCTACATTCAAGGTCATTACGGCTGCGGCTGCTCTTGAAAATAATGCTGTTAGCCCCAACAAGATTTTTGTGAACGAAGGGCGTTGCTGGAAATGGAATCCGAAGTCGGAAAAAATTTGTGATACGCACGTTTATGGCGATATGGACATGAGCGAAGCGATGGTGCAGTCTTCGAATATCGTGTTTGCAAAGATTGCTTCCGAAGTGGGTGCTGAACGTTTGTTTAAAATGGCGCGTGCGTTTGGCATTGGTACGAGAGCGTTTGACAATTATACCGGCGAAGAAAGCGGAAAACTTTTGACACCGACTGAACTTACTCGCGATGATAGAACGTTAAAGACGATGGGCTTTGGCCATGCCGTGTCTGTGACGCCGATCCAGATGGTGATGGCGTATGCCGCTATTGCCAATGGCGGAAAGTTGATGCGCCCGCAGATTGTGAAGGAATGGCGTAACTCTAACGGTGATGTTGTTGAAAAGGTCAAGCCGGTGGAACTTCGCCGAGTTGTATCTGAAAAGACTGCGGCTACAATTCGCAAAATGCTTAATCGCGTGGTGAATAGCGGTACGGCAAAGCGTGTGGCTTCGCAGAAACTTAATAATGTGCTGTTTGGCGGCAAGACGGGTACGGCTGAAAAGTACAATACGTTGACTCGTTCATACGACCGAAACTCTCAGGTGGCTTCGTTCATTGGGCTTGCTCCGTCCGAAGATACGCGCTATGTGTGCCTCGTGCTTGTCGATGACCCGCAAGGAAAGCATGTTGGTGGTTTGACGGCTGGCCCGATTTTCCGTCGCATTATGGAAGGGATTTATTACCATCCGGCGCTTTCACCGCTTGCTCATAACTTGAAGCAGGTTAAACTTGGTTCGCCTTGCGACAAGGATTTTGCAGGAATGCCTGTGTCGGCTGTTAAGGATTATGCGAAAAAGAATCATTGCGCTGTCCGTTTTGAAGGTAAAGGGCTCCGCGTGATTTCGGAACGAGTCGACAAGGATGGCATTGAGGGTAAGACGCTTTTGCTCGGCGATGCTGTGGCAAGCCGCATGCCCAATTTGCAAGGACTTTCTTTAAAGGATGCTCTCGAAGTGATGGGAAACATCCGCATGAATGTTGAATATACAGGAAAGGGACGCGTTGTTGCTCAGGAACCCAAGGCTGAAGAAACACTGCAGAAGGGTGCCATTTGCAAGCTGACCTTAAAGGAGAAAAGCTGATGATTTCGGAAGGACTTATGGAAAAGTTGTCCGTGACGGGGCTTTGTGATGATTCCCGCCGTGTGAAACCGGGGAATTTGTTCTTCTCCGTTCCAACGGATGGCTATGAGGCGTTTGCCCGTAGTGCGATTGCAGCGGGTGCCGTTGCCGTAGTAGGCGAAACTCTTGCTCCGGAAGGACTTACTTCCAAGTGGATTCAGGTGCCTGACGTGAAGGCTGCACGCCTTGAAGCTGCAAGAATTTTCTACAAAGATCCGTTCAGCAAGCTCACTTGCCATGCAATTACTGGCACGAACGGCAAGACGACCAGCGCGTTCCTCATGAACGCGATGCTCGAAGCCGCGGGCCACAAGGTGGCCCTCCTTGGCACCATCTTGAACAAGATTGGTGACAAGTCCGTGCCAGCAACGCTTACGACTCCGGGACTTTTGGACCTTTATGCATTTGCCGCCCGCGCCGTTGACGCCGGCTGCACAGACCTTGTGATGGAAGCGTCTTCGCATTCTCTCCACCAGGGCCGCGTTGCAGGTATCCATTACAAGAGCGGTCTCTTTAGCAACTTGACGCAAGACCATCTCGATTACCACAAGACGATGGATGCTTACTTTGAAGCAAAGAAGTTGCTCTTTACAAAGTACCTTGCAGAAAATGGCGTCGCTGTAATCAATATTGATGATGACCATGGCGAAAAGCTTTTCAATTCTCTTGAGTGCCGCAAGGTTGCTGTTTCAAGACTGGGCAAGGCCAAGGCCGATGTAAAGCCGTTTGGTGAAGTGAAGAGCACGGAAGATGGTCTTGAATTTACGCTCCCGATGATTGCTCAGGGAAAATTTGAGACCCCACTTTGCGGCGAATTTAACGTGGATAACGTACTCTTGGTGCTGTCTTGGGCCCATGCACTTGCAATTCCTGAAGATGCGATGCGCAAAGCTATTGCGAATGTTCGCGTGCCGGGCCGCTTTGAAAAGGTCTGGAGCAAGGATGGCAAACACGTGATTGTGGATTACGCCCACACGCCGGATGCTCTTGAACGCGTGCTGAATACGGCTCGTAGCCTTTGCCGCGGCAGACTTTCAACCGTATTTGGTTGTGGTGGTGACCGTGACAAGACGAAACGCCCGATTATGGGTGCTATTGCCGAACGCATTGCTGACAAGGCTTGGCTCACCTCAGATAATCCGCGTACGGAAAAGCCTGCCGATATTATTGCTGATGTCCGTGCGGGCATGACGACGGACAAGTTTGAAGTTGTTGAAAATCGCGAAGAAGCGATCAACCGCGCTTGCGCGGAACTTAAGAGTGGCGACTGGCTTGTAATTGCAGGCAAGGGCCATGAGGATTACCAAATCATTGGTAAGACCAAACATCATTTTGACGATCGTGAAATTGCGATGAAGGCTATGGAACAATGCTAAAGCTTGATTTGACAATTGGTGAAATGCTTGAGATCCTGGAAACCGAGGCTGTCGGCGTTCCGGCTCGCACCTTGAAACGCAAGGTGAATCTCTGTATGGATTCTCGTGAAAAAGCTAAAGGCGTTGTCTTTTGGCCGATTAAGGGTGTTCGATTTGACGCCCATCAGTTTGTATCTCAAATGGAAAAGGATGGAGCTCTGATGAGCGTTGTAAACCAAACTGCTATCGATCCGAATTTCAAGATGTATGCTCCGGTCGATGATACGACGAAGGCTCTCTTGAAACTTGCCAAGGGCTATCAAAGACTTTTCAAGTTGAAGAAGGTCGCTATTACAGGTAGTAATGGTAAAACGACTACAAAGGAAATGACGAAGGCTGTACTTTCCATGAAGTACAACACGCATGCAACGCAGGGGAATTTCAACAACCATATTGGTGTCCCGATGACGCTCTTCCAGTTGAAGCATAGCCACGAAGCGGCTGTCGTCGAAATGGGTACGAGTGGCCCGGATGAAATTCGTCCGCTTTCTTTGGCAACGGAACCGGATGTTGCTGTGATTACAAACATTGGCGCAAGCCATCTCGAACGCCTTGGCGATTTGGATGGTGTGTTCAATGAAAAGATTAACATTGTCGCGGGCCTCAAGAAGGGCGGCACGTTGATTGTGAACGCCGATGACGAACGCCTTTGCAAGGTGAAAGCAACCAAGAATTATAAGGTCGTGACGTTCGGTGTACGCCGTGGTGTCATCAAGCCGGAAAAGCTCAAGTGGAATGAAAATCTCTGCGCTGATTTTTATGTCGGTCGCACGCACTTTGCGCTGAATGTTCCGGGAGACCATAATCTTTACGATGCTCTTGCCGCTATTGCCGTAGGCGAAGCTTTCCGTATTCCGAAGAGCGATATTGCAAAGGCTCTTGCAAGTTTCAGCTCTACGAGCATGCGTATGGAAATCAAGGAGGCTAACGGTTTCAAGGTGATTTCCGACTGCTACAACGCCAATCCGTCTTCGACGAAGATGGCGCTTCAGACGCTTGGAAACATGCGAGTCGAATGCAAACGCATTGCTGTGCTCGGAGACATGCTTGAACTCGGCAAGGAAAGTGGCAATTTGCACAAGCAGATTGGCGCGATGGTGCCGGAAATGAATTTTGATATTCTCATTGCAGTCGGTAATGATGCAAAGAAGTATGTCGAAGGCGCAAAGTCCCGTGGCATGAAGGATGTGTACCATTTTGATTCCGTAGATGATGCTGTTGAATGCTTGAGCCAGACCGTTGCCGAAGGCGATGTTGTTTTGGTGAAGGGCAGTCGCGGTATGCACATGGAACGCGTTGTCGACGCTTTGTTGCACATGGTGCCGGTGATCCGTTTTTAAGGTAGGGAATAGAAGTTAAGATGTCGAACTCTCAGTCAACAGGAATGAACAAGCTTTTGCTGTTTGTCACATTAGCGTTAATGTGCTTTGGCATTGTTGTCATTTATTCTGTGACATCGCAGTTGGCGGCATCGAAAAACTTGCCGACGGAATACTATCTCAAGGCGCATCTCTTTAAGGTGATTGGAGCTGTTGTTGCTCTTGGTGTTTTCTGTAAGATTGATTATGCATTGTGGAAAGTACTTTCCCGCTTTATCTTTGGGTTTGGTGCAATTCTTACGCTGGCAGCCATTATTTCAGGTGGTGCTGTTAAGGGCGCTTCTCGCTGGATCTGGGGAATTCAACCGTCCGAGATTATGAAGTTTGGCTTTATTTGCTGGGTTTGCGCAAAACTTTCGAACGCGGGTGATGAAATCAAGTCGTTCAAGTGCACGATTGCTCAGCCTGGAGTTCCGCTTGCCATTTCTGCAATTTTGCTTTTGGCTCAGCCGAACTATTCAATGCTTATCATGTTCTGCACGATTTTGCTTGTGATTCTTTTGGTTGCCGGTTCTAACTATAAGTATGTGGGCTTGTCTGTTCTTGCAAGTATTCCGGTTGGGATTCTGGCCATGCTTTTCAAGTCGCATACACGTAAACGTATTTTGGCGTTTTTCTCTCCGGATGGCGCAATGTCAGCTTCGCAATGGCAGGGGCATCATGCTGTTGAAGCGCTTGGAAATGGTGGACTTTTTGGAATGGGTATTGGCATGGGCGAACAGAAACTTGGTTATTTGCCCGAAGCTCATAAGGATGTTATTTATGCCGTGATTGGCGAGGAATTTGGATTTGTGCGTATTTTTGTCGTGTTGCTTGCTTTTGCAATTCTATTCTCACAGGGCTTTAATATTGCAAGGAGTTCGACAACTCGTTTTGGCCGGTATATGGCAGTCGCTTTGACGACATCGCTATTCTTGAATTTTGCAATTCATGTTTGCGTTTGTGTTGGACTTATCCCGACAACGGGTCAGCCGCTTCCGTTCCTCAGCTATGGTGGAACGAACTTGATTTTCTCGGCGGCGTTTATTGGAATTTTGTTGAATATTTCGCGCTCAACGACTGGTAAGAGCATTCGTGAACCTTATATAAGCAATACGGTTTCGTTCGACGCGAGTTCGTTTAAAGGTTTTAGGACAAGAAGGAGATTTATATGAAAAAGTTCCTCTTTGTTTGCGGTGGTACTGGTGGCCACATTTTCCCAGCAGTAGCTATTGCCGAAAGTTTAAAGAAAATGGGTGTAACTGACATTACGTTTGCAGGCCGTAAGGATTCTATGGAAGAACGCCTTGTGGCAAAGGATTGGCCGTATGAATACATTTCGGCTGTTCCTCTGCATCGCGGACCGTTCCTTAAAAATTTGGCGCTCCCGTTTAAACTTTCCAAGTCGCTCATTCGTGCAAAGAGTGTCGTGAAGAAAGTGAATCCGGATGTTGTTGTCGCGACTGGCGGATATGTTTCGCTCCCGATTGTACTTGCTGCTGGTTCTATGGGTATCCCGGTTTATTTGCAGGAACAGAATGCTGTTGCTGGTATCGCAAACAAGGTGGGCGCTCGTTATGCAAAGACTGTCTTTGTGACTTCTGAAGAAGCGATGAAGGGTTTCCCGATTGAAAAGACTCGTATTCTTGGAAATCCAGTTCGCGATTTGCCGGCAGCAGATTCCTTGGCACGTCCGGTAGAATTCCGCGAAGGTCGCAAGGCTGTGTTCATTGTCGGTGGCTCGCAGGGCGCTGTGGGTATCAACAATAAGATTGAGGAAAGCATCGACCGCATTGCCGCTCACGAAGATATTAGCGTGGTATGGCAAGTAGGCGCAAAGAATGTAGATGATATTAACAATCGTCTCGGCATTTTGCCGAACGTTGCTGTGCGCGGATTCTTGGACAATATCTATGCGTACATGAAGCATGCCGACTTGATCATTAGCCGTGCAGGCGCTTCGGGACTTGCAGAAATTTTGGCATTTGGTAAGCCCTCCATTTTGCTCCCGTATCCGCATGCAACGGCAAACCATCAGGAACACAATGCTCGTGTTGTTGAAAAGGCGGGTGCTGCTCTTGTGGAGCTTGATGACGAACCGAATGATCTTTGGAATAAAGTGGAATCGCTCCTTTACGATCCAGAACGTTTGGAAAAAATGGGCGAAGCCGCTAAATCGCTTGGCATGCCTGATGCCGCTGACCAGATTGCGAAAATTATTCTGGATATGGAGAGATTGTAATGCAGATTAATGATTGTAAACGTGTTCGCCGCCTTCATTTTGTAGGTATTGGTGGCGCCGGTATGTCCGGTATTGCTGAAGTGCTCCACGAAAATGGTTTTGTGGTGACGGGTTCCGATATGGGCGAAGGGGCTGTCATTGATTACTTGAAAGGCCTTGGTATCCGCATTGACCCGAAGCATGAAGCAAAGAATGTTGTAGATGCGGACTTGGTTGTTTATTCTTCGGCTATTCCGTTTGACAATTCAGAACTTGTCGAAGCTCGCGCTCGCCGTATTCCGGTAATTCGCCGCGCTGAAATGCTCGGTGAACTGATGCGCCTCAAGTACACGCTCTCTATTGCCGGTACGCATGGCAAGACCACGACTACGTCTATCGTTGGTGCCATTTGGGAAGAAGCAGGCCTTGACCCGACCATTATTGTGGGCGGGATTGTGAAGGGCAAGTGCAGTGGCGCTAAGGTGGGCCATGGCGATTATCTCATTGCTGAAAGTGACGAATTTGACCGCAGCTTCCTTTCGATGATGCCGTCTTCGGCAATCATCACGAATATCGATGCCGACCATCTCGATACTTACGAGAACATTGATGCCATCAAGGATGCGTTCACTCAGTTTGCAAACAAGATTCCGTTCTATGGTCAGGTGATTGTGTGCCTCGACGATCCGAACGTGCAGCAAATCTTGTCGCACCTCAAGAAGCCGGTGATTACGTACGGCTTTACGCGTCAGGCAAAGTACCGCGTTGAAAATCTCGCGTTTGTGAAGGGCTATCCGAAGTTCGAAATCATTTGCGATGGCAAGAGCCTCGGCGAATTCAAACTCCAGATTCCGGGCCGCCATAACGTTTTGAACGCAACGGCTGCTGTAGCGCTCGCTGTCGAAGAAGGTATCTCGATTGAAGTCGCTCGCAAGGCTGTGGCTGCATTCGAAGGTGTCAAGCGTCGCTTTGAATTCATCGGTGAAAAGAATGGCGTGATGGTGTTCGATGATTACGCTCACCACCCGACCGAAGCAACTGCAACATTGCTTGGTTTCCGCGAAGCGTTCCCGGACAAGCGCATTATTGTCGCTTTCCAGCCGCATTTGTTTACGCGTACTCGCGACCAGCACGAAGCTTTTGGTAGCGCATTCTCCAACTGCGACGTGCTCTTGGTGACTGACATTTATCCGTCCCGTGAAAAGCCGATTGAAGGTGTGACCGGTGCAATGGTGGCAAATAGCGCTGCTGACCGCGGCCATCGTGACGCTCGCTTTATTGGTGATGTAAACAACTTGATTCCGGTTTGCAAGGATTTGCTTAAGCCGAACGACGTGATTGTTTTGATGGGTGCTGGCAATATTTGGAAACTAGGCCAGACGATTTTGGAGAAAAGCATTTGACTTTAGATGATACGAACATGTTCGGTCGTCGGATCGGCTACAACGAACGCAAACGCAGACGTAAGCGTGCCCGTATGAGACGGAAACGCATTGGTTGCGCTGTTCGCTGGTTCAAGCGCAAGGGCTGGATTTTGACCTTGTTGTTTGTCATTGCTGCCGTTGCACTGTGGCATAGTCGTTTCTATCTCCAGCAGATTAATCCGTTGGAACTTCGTCATTTGCAGTATATCGAAATCGAAGGCAACCGCATGCTTTCTTGGGAAGATGTGGTGCAAAGTGCTCAGGTCGAAACAGGAATGCTCATGTCGGAACTGGACGCAGACTCTGTCAAGAAATCGCTCTTGCAGATTCCGCTGATTCATTCCGCTGAAGTGGAAAGCAAATTCCCGTCATCCCTGTACATCAAGCTTCAGGAAGCGTCTCCGATTTTGTCCGTGCTTGAAAATGGAAAGGGTACGGTTTACTCGGAAAGAGGACTTTCGCTGCCGATGTCGATGATGACGGCTCTTCACCTTCCGATTCTTGAGAATGAATCGGTCGGAAAGATTAAACAGGTTGCATCGTTCTTGTCTGTCATGCGCAAGGAAAATAAGCCACTTTACGATCGCGTATCGCAAGTGGGCTGGTCAGAGAAGGATTCTGCGTTTGAAGTTTTCTTCAAGGATGTCGGATTTCGTGTAATGTTCCCAGAATCGAATTGGGATAAGGATTTGTTTACTTTGTATGATGCAATCGGAAAAGGCTTTCGAAAAGATCTCCTTTGCGCTAGCGAGGTAGATATGAGATTTCATGGATTTGCGTATATAAAAAACTTTGATAAGAGGTGTATCAATGGATGACAATAAGCAAATAGTCAAAAAAGAGGACTACATTTTCGGGCTCGATATTGGCGCCTCGAAAGTGAATTTGTTCGTTGGCATCTCGGAAGGGGATTCCGTCCGAGTCGTGGAATGCGGTGACTTTCCGCTGGAATCGTCCGATGAATACGATTCCGTTGTTGAAACGTTGCAGAAGGCCGTGCATATGCTTGAATCATCGGCAGGTGTCGATGTGCGCGATGTCTATGTAGGTATTGCGGGTAAGCATGTGTCATCTTACAGCTACAAGGGCCTTGTGTCACTTCCGACAAATGAAGTTCGCGATGAAGATATCGTGAACGTCCAGAGGCTTGCAAGTACGCTTCCGGACAAGGCTGGCGAAATCATCCATATTTTCCCAGGTGAATATACGCTGGATGACAGAACGGGCATCCGCAATCCCAAGGGCTATTCTGGCCGCCGCTTGGGAGTTGAAGTTCAGGTGGTTACCTCACGCCCGAACGCACTCCAAGATATTGCTAAGTGCGTGAATCGTGCTGGCCTCCAGGTGGCAGGCTTTGTGCTTGAACCGCTTGCCGCTGCATCTGCAGTACTTTCGAATGATGAACGCGAACTCGGTGTGGCCTTGATTGACATTGGCGCCGGTTCAGCCGATGTAGCCGTCTTTGTGAAGGATTCCGTGCGCTATACGGCATCGCTTGATATGGCTGGTAACATCATTACAAGTGATATTAGCAAGTGCCTCAAGGTCCCGGTCTCTTTGACGAAGGCAGAGGAACTCAAGAAAAAGTATGGCACCTGCTCGCTCAACAATTTGATTGAAGATGAAACCTTCCCGGTCCCAGGTGTGGGCGACCGTGGAGAAGTTCTTTGTTCTCGTAAACTTTTAGCACAGATTATTACAGCGCGTGTGGCTGAAATCTTCAAGCTTTTGGCAAAAGATTTGGAAAAGCACCACTTGGATGCCGTTATTGATGGCGGTATCGTGCTTACGGGTGGTTGCTGCAACCTTGCCGGTATTGAAGAAATTGCAGCTAAAATATTCAAGAAGCCGGTCCATATCGGTAAGCCGAGAGGTATGAGCGGTATTCAGGAAGCTTTCCAGAATCCGTCTTATGCAACGGGCATTGGCCTCTTGTATTACGCGAACAAGAAACATCGCGAAAGAAAACAGCGTGACACGGATACCCAATTGCTCGTTACCGTGAAGAAGGGTATGCAGCGCATTCGCGACATCATCAAGACTTACTTTTAACAGTTAAACCACTCAAATCAGGGAGATAAACTATGAGTGACTATGAAAACATCAACTTCGAGGCAATGTCTCGTATCACAGGTGACGATACTCCATCCAGAAACGCCAAGGTAAAGGTGTTCGGCGTCGGCGGTGCCGGCGGCAACACTGTTAACCGCATGAAGCAGATGAATATTGAAGGTGTAGAATACTATGCCATCAATACCGATGCTATGGCTTTGGACCAGAGCCTCGCTGACCACAAGATCCTTATCGGTGAAAAGAGCACGAGAAATCTCGGTGCTGGCATGGATCCGGAAATGGGTCGCAAGGCTGTCGAAGAAAACATTGATGACTTGAAGAAGGCCATGATGGGTGCTGACCTCGTGTTCGTTACGGCGGGCATGGGCGGTGGTACCGGTACGGGTGCAGCTCCGATCGTTGCAACTGTTGCTCGTGAACTTGGCATCCTTACGGTTGCCGTTGTCACGAAGCCGTTCCGCTTCGAAGGTAACGTTCGTAATTCCTTGGCTCAGAATGGCGTTCGCGCTCTTCGCGAAGCTGCTGACACCATCATCGTTATCGAAAACAAGAAGCTCTTGAACCTCATCCAGAACACGAACAAGAACGCAACTGTTGATGAAGCCTTCAAGATGGCTGACGAAATTCTCGGTAATGCAGTGCAGAGCATCTGCAGCATCATGTTCCGTCACGGTCTCGTGCACGTTGACTTTGCTGATATCCGCAAGGTCATGCTCAAGGGCGGCTCTGCTCTCATGGGTACGGGTACGGCTGAAGGCGAAGGCCGCGGTGTTGCCGCTGCTGATGCAGCTCTTTCTTCTCCGCTTCTCGAAGATATCGATATCCAGGGTGCTTCTGGCGTGCTCATCAACGTTTCTCATGGCGAAAACTACTCCTTGCTCGAACACAACGAAGCAATGGAACACATTTACGACGCTGTGGGCGAAGAAGGCAATCCGAACATTATCGTCGGTGATATCACTCTTCCGGAACTTGGCGACAAGGTTTGCATCACCATCATCGCAACGGGTTGCGGTGGCACGAACAACGCTGCTGCTGTAGGTTACGCAGGTGTCGGTACCGCTGGTTACCAGCCGGCTTATCAGACCCCGGCTGCTCCGGTGCAGGCTACTCCGCGTCCGACGACTAACTTCGTTGCTCTCGCTGGCCGTGCCACAGCCGCTATGCCTTCTGCAATGCCGACTGCCGCTCCGACTGTTGCTGCTCCGGCTGTTACTCAGCGCACGGTTTCTGCCGCTCCGTCTTATGCTGCTCCGCAGAGTTCCTATGCAAGTGCCGCTCGCCCGGCTACTCCGGTGAACCAGGCTGCTGCAATGTTTGCTCCGGCATCTTCTTTTGCCTCTCCGAGCTTTGACGCAAAGGCTAGCTATGCTGAAGAAGCTGTTGCAACGGCTACAGCTACGGCAACGCTCCGCGAAACCGAAGAAATGCCGGGTGCTGCTGATGCGGATCCGCTTTCTAACGGCAACTATGCAAGCTCCTTTGGCAAGCAAGAACCGCGTATGGCTCAGACCGAACAGGTGAACTCCGTTGATTACGGTACGCCGACTTTCATGCGTAACCAGAAGGCTCCTGAAGATACTCTCAAGGAAAGCAATGTCGACTATGACTTGCCGGCATTCATGCGCATGAATTCTGACTTGTTCTAATCGTGAAAAACGATTAGCGTAAATCGCGACAAACGAAATTCGACCAAACGTGTTCGAATGTATTTGAACACGCCGTCGAGAATGAACACACACACGGGTGCGTGAGTGCGCGCCCACCACAACACACAAGGGATCACCCGGGTCTCCCTGCCTGGGTGGTCCTTCTTGTGCTCCGTTCGGCTTTTGTGCAAAGGACAAGTTCCTTCTTCGCCTCACTACCACCTAAAGGTGGCCATGCCCACATAAGTGCTAAAGCACTAAGTGGTCAAAGGTCGCCAACACGGCACGTAAATATATGCCGCTTATGGCTCACGGATGCGCTCCGTTCGGCTCTTGTGGCTCACGTGTGTCCGCAGCGCCTGTTTCTTGTCATCCCGGCCTTCGTGCCGGGATCACCTTTTTAATACATTTAAGTTATGTTGAAACGCGTTTTAATTCTTGCCGTGATGGCGCTTTCGGCGGTTGCCTCTTTTGCCTCCGCCGAGGCTCTGTCAGAACTGTCTCCGAAAAAAAATGGTTACTTCCAGTTGGGGACGGATTTTAATATTGGCTTTAACGGTGGCCCTACGGATCCGGTGTTTGCTGTGGATACTGCCGAAAAATACGGCGGCAATTGGCGCGGGCTGCGTATTCCGCTTGAAACGGCTCGCAGTTATGAGGAACATATTGAGCCTTTCTTTACACTCAGTTTCCGTGCGGGCTACAAGGATTTCCATTTCTTGCTAGAAGCTCCTTTGCGCAAGGATTTGGAAGCATGGTATAGCAGTGATCTCAAAACGAATTTTACTTACAAGCCGAGCGAACTCGATATCAATGTGCCTATTAACGCTTACGCGAAGTGGGATAATTCAGTGGGCTTTGTTCAGTTCGGTCGTTTTAATCCCGAAGATTTGAAGATTTCCAAGAATGATATTTTCCTTGGTGGCTTGCCTTATCATGATGGCGTTCACTGGAATTTGAAGATTGGAATTTTCCGTTATGATTTTTTGCTGAGTTCCTTGAATGCGTGGCTGTTTGGTGATGTTATGGATAACGATTCTGGCTGCCCGCGTGATTCTTCGAGCGAGGCCTTTGCGCAAAAGTGTACGTTGCCGGGAAAGCAGGTGAGCAACCAGCGTAATCGCACTTATACCGAAAACGTGAAAAATTTGGTTTTCCATAGGCTTGGTGTTGAAACGCGCAAGTTCTGGCTTTACCTTGTGGAACATAGTATGATTGGTGGCAAGTCTCTGGAATTCCGCTCCATCAATCCGTTCATGTATTGGCATGATAATTACGCAACGGGATATACTTCTGCAGCGACATCTGTTGAATTGGGCTACAAAACTTCAAATGGTGCAAAATTTTATACGCAAGTGAATATGGAAGATGTCGCAAGTCCGGTCGGCGAACGCAAGGATATGGGAACAACCCGTTCCATCATCAACTACATGGTGGGTTACTATCATGAACTTGAAACGCGCAAATACGGCAAATTTTCATGGCGCTTAGATGTTGTTCGAACCGATCCTGTGGCTGGTAATAGTAAACTTTCGCTTTTGAAATATACTGGACGTCGCAATTATCGCAGTAATTATCGCGAACAAGGTGACAGCGATTATGCTGATGCTTATTTTGTCGATTATCCCATCGGGTACCGCCGTGGTGGTGATGCACTTGATTTGTGGTTTGATATGAATTGGATGTGGAAATCTCATTCGGCATCGCTTACGCTTGCTTGGCTTCGCCAAGGTGACAAGGAACTTTATACTGATTACGAAGTGGCGCTCAAGGCTGAAAATTCGCTCTCTGGTATTGTTGAAAAACAGTTTGTCGTTGATGCGATTTATGAAAGTGTTGTGACGGACTGGTTCAAGTTTTATGTCGGCGGCGGCTTCCGCGTTTATCGCAATCTCGCACACGACAAAAACGAAGATGGCTCCGATGGCTGGATCCGTTCGGGCGTCAAGTTTAACTTCAATCCGGTGGATATGAAGTTCTAGATGAATGTAGCGCGTTCAGGCAGATAACATCGTCATGCCGGTTTAGTGTAACAGTAAAAAATCATTATAGCGTTTGCAATGAATTGCTTACGCTTTGTTTTTTTTTACCTAAAAGTTATTGGAGCAAGTCACGAAAAATTTGTATTTCGTTTTTATAAAAAAGGAGTTTCGTATGAATAAAAGTGCTGTTTTTAATGTCCTACCGACTCATCGTGTAAATTGTTGTCATGTTCTATTATCTTGTGTTTGCTTGCTTGTGCTTGCAGTACTTGCCGCATGCGGAGATGACGGTTCAATAAAAGAAAATTTCGAGATGGTGGACGCTCGCGATGGGCAAACCTACAAGACCGTTAAAATCGGATGGCAGACTTGGATGGCTGAAAATTTGAAGTTTAAAATGGATAGCAGCTCCTGTTATAAAGATGCCGATAGCAGCTGTACCAAGTTCGGACGCTTTTACAATTGGGATGCAGCAATTGCGGCATGCCCGATGGGCTGGCATTTGCCAGATTCGGTAGAATGGAGCATGTTGATTTATACGGCAGGGGGGAAGGATTCTGCGAGTAAGGCTCTGAAATCTACGAAAGGTTGGTCTGGTCAAGGAAATGGTACAGACAAATTTGGATTTTCGGCTATTCCTGCAAAAGCGTCTATTTTTGGTGTTGGTTCAGAATTTTGGAGTGTTACGGAAAAAGATAGCGCCAGATCGTATAGCTTGGATTTGGGTTGCTTTGCTTCTCTTGATTGCCATGGAGGTGATATTTGTTCTCCGGGAAAAGAGTGTACTTCCCATTATCTTTTCATGGACGATAATCGTAAAGACAGTCGCAATTCCGTTCGTTGTGTGAAGGATGAATTCTTCGTGTACGCCGCTTTTGCAAAACTTGTCTATTGGTTTAGATAAAGTCCTTTTTGCATTATGGAGGTTCCGGCAAATTGAGGGTTATACAAAAAATGTAGCTTCGTAATGTATAAAATTGTATATTAAAATAAAATTGTATTAAGGTTGGATGTGAATTGTTCTTTTTTTAAATTTAATTTATTCGCGTATGGGCTTTTTTTGAGTCTCCTTGTAGCGTGTGGTGAAGGTCTTTTTAAAGACTTCTGTATTCCCAGTATTGATCCGCTTTGTGATTATCAGAAAAAATTTGGTGGATACGATTACGGCGATACGTTGCACTTCTTGCACTCAAACGGTTATACCTTTGATTTGGCCGTTATTAGAGACGATGTTTCATATCGTGCAGATGACGGTGGACTTTATAAGAGTGAAAATGACATCCCCTGCAACGATAATGGTCCAACAACGGCTGTTCGCTTGCGTAGCGTTCGGTTGGAATCCGTATTCCCGATGATGGCCATTGATTTGGAAATGAACGGGGATAATAGATTGTCGCAGAGCATCGAAGTTTATATGGGGCAATACCATTTTTCGCTTAATCGATCGGACTTCGAAGAAAAATCTTCCGATAAATCACGTCTGGTCGATTCTGTAGAAATTAATGGGCATGTGTATCGTAACGTTGCTGTTGTTGAGGGTGTTCGACATATGGAAAAGGAATACGCTTACGATGGCTTCTATGGGGTTAAGAAAAACGACATTCCTTCGTCGGCTAAAATTTATTACCTCGAGAAAAAAGGTCTTTTAAAGATAGAGTTTGATGATGGTGAATTTATCGCGCTCAAGGAGCTTTAAAATGAAATCGGTATTTTATTTGTTAGCGGCTCTTCTTTTGGTGGCGTGCTCGGATTCTGATAATCCACCTTATTATTCATATAACTTAGTGCCTTTTGTTTTTGTTGACGATATTTCGATGGGCGATTCTGTTATTTATTTGAAGAATGACTCTGTAAGTATCAAGGAGACTGTTGATCATTACGCTTTTTATAAAAATAAGGTTGAAGAAGATTCTAACTGGACTTTGATTTATCATGCGGATGCAAGGGCGCTGGCTATCCATGTGATGCTTGAAATAAGTCCCAATCGCGATGGGGGTGGATTCCGCCTGCAATGTGGATCTCGTAAGGATTTTTCTATAAATTTTGGCCACCCGGAATTTCCAATAAAGGAAAAAGGGTATATGCTTGACGTGGTGGATTCCTTTAAAGTAGCAGGTGTTCTTTATCGTGATGTCTTAGTATTCGATGGAACGCGTGCCGATACGAATAAATGCGATATGGCGAGGTTCTACTATGCTGCCAATTATGGAATTGTCAAGGTGGTGAGCAAGAACGGCATTGAACTGAGCAGAATCCCGGAACCTTCTAAATAAAGCGATTTCTAGAGTTTCCTCCTAGCCGTTCGACGGATTGCGTTTGCCGGACGTGAACCTCGGCCGTGTCAAAACAGTCATCCTCCCTTTGGGAGGATCCATACTTTACCTATTAATTGTATGGATTCTCCTTCGGAGAATGACGGGCCGCGGCACTCGGTTTACGCACTCGCCGTCTATTACCTATATTTGTAACCATAACAAGGAGTTTTTATGGCAGAAATCGGTACACCTCTAAGTTCTAGTGCAACCAAGGTCTTGTTCTGTGGAGCAGGCGAACTCGGCAAGGAAGTCATCATCGAAATGATGCGCCTCGGCGTCGAAGTGATTGCCGTGGACCGTTACGCCAATGCTCCCGGTATGCAGGTGGCTCACCGCAGCCATGTCATCAACATGCTCGATGGTGCAGAACTTCGCCGCGTGATTGAACTTGAAAAGCCAGACTACATTGTCCCGGAAGTCGAAGCGATTGCGACCGACACGCTCGTGGAAATGGAAAAGGAAGGCTACAACGTCATCCCGACCGCAAAGGCTACCAAGCTCACGATGAACCGCGAAGGGATTCGCCGCCTCGCTGCCGAAGAACTCGGTCTCAAGACGAGTCCGTACCGCTTTGCCGACAACTTCGAAGATTTCAAGGCTGCCGTCAAGGAAATCGGTATCCCGTGCGTGGTAAAGCCGGTGATGAGTTCTTCTGGTCATGGCCAGAGCGTCATTAAGACCGAAGCCGATATTGAAAACTCCTGGAATATTTCTCAGACGGGTGGCCGCACTGGTGCTGCTAGCCGCGTGATTGTCGAAGGCTTTGTGCCGTTCGATTACGAAATTACTTTGCTCACGGTCCGCCATGTGGCAGGCACGAGTTTCCTCGAACCTATTGGCCACCATCAGGTGGGCGGTGACTATCAGGAATCTTGGCAGCCTCAGCCGATGAAGCCGGAACTTTTGGAACAGGCCAAGGTCATTGCAAAGAAGGTCACGGACGCTCTTGGCGGTCGCGGCATCTTTGGCGTTGAATTGTTTGTCTGCAAGGACGAAGTCTTGTTCAGCGAAGTTTCTCCGCGTCCGCACGACACTGGCATGGTGACGCTTATTTCGCAGGACCTTTCGGAATTCGCATTGCATGCCCGCGCTATTCTCGGTCTTCCGATTCCGAACATTGCTTTCCACGGCCCGAGTGCTTCGAAGGCAATTGTTGTCGATGGCAATTCTGACCATGTGAAGTTTGGCAACTTGGAACAGGTTCTTGCTGAACCGGATACGGGCCTTCGTTTGTTCGGTAAGCCGGAACTCAAGGGACATCGCCGTTTGGGCGTTCTCTTGGCTCGTCGCGATACCGTCGAAGAAGCCAAGGCTCAGGTCATGGCCATGCGCGAAAAAGTAAAAGTTACGCTGTAAGGACTGTAACGTCATGGCGGACTTGAACCGCCATCTAGGTTCCGGCTCGAAATTCGGCGTGCCAATTGCAGGTGAAGCCTGTCGCCCTCGATTTTGTCGGGGGTGATTTTTGTATAATTGAGTTAGGTTGTTTGCCCTTATGATTTGCAAAACAATTTTAAGGAGGAAAAATGAAAAGAATTTTGCTTTTTGCGTTAACATCTATGGCGTTTGCGGCTGGGACTATTGTTCCTGTTGCTCCGCGGAAAGGTGCTGATGGATGTTACTCCATTTCGACTGCCGAAGAACTTTATGGTTTTGCCAATATTGTAAATACCTCCGCAACACATGACGAATGCGGCAAGCTCACGAAGGATGTTGTTGTCAACGATTTTTCTAAAACTCCGGTGGACACGATCCGTTGGAAGCCTATCGAAATTTTCCGTGGTGTTTTTGACGGACAAAACCACTCTATTACAGGACTCTATTCTTCGGGCAATGACTCGTACGTTGGTTTGTTCGGTGGCGTTTCTGGGCCTGTCAAGCAAAATTCTAGTGGAAATTATGAGCTTGTCAAAAATGCGGTTGTCAAGAATCTTCGTCTTGCCAATGCGCTTTTTTACGGATATGATTGTGTTGGTGAACTTGCGGGGAGCGCGTCTAACGTCGATATAACGAATGTTTCTGTTGACGGTGTTGCTAGTGCTGAATTGAGAGCGGGTGGCTTGATTGGCTGTACTTCGACTGCAAAAATCAGTGGCTCGTCCAACAGGGGTTTTGTTGGCGGAAGGACTAAAGCGGGTGGCCTTGTTGGTGATTTCCAACACAACTTTTATTATGAAAACTCATCTAATGATCTCATTATTGAAAATTCATACAATACGGGTTCCATTAGCTGTAATAATGCCCCTGGAGCACTCGTTGGTGAAGTTAATGGAAACTTAAGTGTTTTCAATTCGTTTAGCACGGGTGAGGTTTATCTGAGCCGTGCAACACTCGCTCTAGTTGGCCATACCTTTGATTCTATAAAATCTGAAAATTACTTTTATATCAAGAGTCGTGACAGGGATACCTCGGGAATTGAGGCAAACCTTAGCGATTTCATGGATGGGACAATTGCACAACGCCTGCGCGACTACGATAAGAACGGTGTCGATGGTTCTGTGTGGGGGCAAAAATTGGGAGTAGATTCGGTTCCTCGTTTGACGGGAATCCTTTCTGTGGAATCTCCAAAGGCAAGCATTGTCGCAAAGACTCCGTCGCTCGTTCAAGACTGCTACCAGATTGGTTCTGCCGAAGAACTTTATGGTTTTGCATTTATTGCAAACGCCTCTATATATAGAAATACTCCCGTTTGCGGTAAGTTGACCAAGAACATTGTTATCAATAAGGATGTTCTCAAGAACGACACTTTGAATGGCGATGGCAGCAATTTTATTCCTTGGATTTCTATAAAGAATTTTGCTGGAAATTTTGATGGCACGGGTCATGTGATCTCGGGCATTTTCTCAAAGGACACAAACCATGTTGGGGCGGGCTTGTTTGTTTCGGTGAAAAATCCAAATGCGTCTAAAGGATTGAAAATTGAAAACGTCGGAATTGAAGATTCTTATTTTTATTCGTTTAATGGTGCCGCTGCTTTGATTAATACAATAGAATCAGAAAGTGGCGCGGTGACTATCAAGAATTGCTATTCGACTTCGTATGTGCTTGGTGGTGGCGGCTTGGTTGGAGACGCTAAGGGAACTTTGTTGACAATTGAGAATTCTTATAATGCAGGAATTGTCGATGTGTTCGAGCCAAATAGTAGAACAGCTGGCTTGGTTAATACGGCTCAAGGCGATGTGTCTATTGTGAATTCCTATAGCGTCGCAGAACTCAAATCTGAATATGCAGGAACCTTGATTGGTAGTGTCTTTGACAAGGCGACGATTGTTAATTCGTATGGATTTGATTCTTATGCGAAAAAGAAATCGGAACAGAGCAAACCTATTATCTATGTACTTGGAGATAATATTGAAATCTTTAATGTATTCTCTGAAAAGAGTGATAGAACGATTTTTGGAACCGATAAAGGTTATCCCATTTCTTATGTGACTGCAGAACAATTTGCAGATGGTTCTGTGGCAACGCTTCTCCATAATTACAGTGCTCAGGGCGTGAATGGCTCTATTTGGGGACAAAAGGTTGGTGTTGAAACAACTCCTGTTTTCAGTGGTGTTGTTTCGACTGATTTGACTACGTCCGATTTGAAATTGGTGACTTATTCTGGCGATACGGTGAAGTATTCCGATAAATATATAGAAGGCATAGCGACAACGCTTCCGTCGCCGGTTCGAAAAGATTACACGTTTGCAGGCTGGTATAAGAACGCTGATTTTTCTGGTGAACAAGTCAAGTCGATTCCTGCAAGTGCAACCGGGATGCAGACTTTCTACGCGAAATGGTGGCATAATCCGCAGCTCGTGAATGGTTGCTATGAAATCGATGATGATGGTGCGTTGTATATGTTTGTGGCTTACGTTGATTCTTTAATGCGAAGCATTGATAAGCCGACTCTTTGTGCAAAACTCACTGCTGATATCGTCGTGAACAAGAATGTACTTGTCAATGGAAAACTGGATTCGTCGCGTGCAGATTCGTTCAAGCCTTGGATTCCATTTGGCAGCTATAATGGCGTGTTTGATGGCGCGGGTCATACTATTTCTGGCTTGTATAGCACGGGTTATCATTGCCGCAATTATCATGATCAGGCTTGCGGTCTTTTTGGAAGACTTGAATACAACAATTTGGTCATCAAGAATTTGGGTATCGTCGATTCTTATTTCTCGGGCGGGAATAATGTCGGTGGCTTTATCGGTGATATGTACGGCTACTCCTTGGTCATTGCCAATTCTTATTTTGATGGAGTCTTGATTGGAATTGAAAATGTGGGTGGCTTGGTTGGTTTTGTAGGCAATGCGAATACGGCTATCCTTTCTTCTTATAATCGAGGTCTTATTGATGGCGATTACGATGTCGGCGGGCTTGTTGGATTGTCTGATGATGGGGGCTCGCTTACGGTGATGTATTCGTCCAATGAAGGAACCGTCAAGGCGATTCAAGCAGTAGGTGGTTTGGTCGGTCAAGATATTACAGATTTTTTGCATATCAGTAATTCTTACAATGTGGGCGCCGTAACTTCGAAGAGGAGTGTGAATGGTGGCTTGGTTGGTGATTTTTCAGATAATTCAGCGTTTGTCTATAATTCGTATAATTTGGGAGCTGTTGCGGGTACTGACTCGCTTGGTGGCATATATGGGCTCAAGAGAAAATATGTGGATCTTCACATGGATAGCGCCTATTATCTTAAAAGTTTGCCTGCGAATGGAGGTGCAGTGGCTGTTGCTGCAGAAGATTTTGCGAACAAGAACTTGTTGAATCGCTTGCAGTCTTACAAGAATCATGGTTTGGATGGTTCGGCCTGGACGCAGTCGGATAGCGACAAATATCCGGTGTTGAAATGGACGGCTGCAGACAAGTTTATCGATAGCGTTCTTGCTGTGATTAAAGCTCCGCGTAGTTCTAGCTCGGCAGAATCAAGCTCGTCGAGTGCAGCGATTGCTTCGTCGTCTTCTCGCAATGACGAAGGAAGTAGCTCTTCTCAAAACGTTATTCTGAGCAGCGATAGCCGCGAAGAATCCAGTAGTTCTGGGCTGGTCTCGATTGTTGCAATGCGAAATGTGTCACCGATTGCGGTTCGTCATTTGGGTCGCTCAATCGAAATTTCTGGCTTGCAAGCGGGCGAAAACTATGCGCTTATGGATATGCAGGGACGCTTGTTGCAGCGTGGGAATGCAAATGGAGCAGCCGTGATGTTACGGGTGGCTCAGCCCGGACGCTATGTGGTACGTGTCTCGGGACAAGTGCAGACCGTGCTTGTCCATTAGCATGTCATTGCACTTGTCATTCTGAGCGTAGCCCGTGAGGGCGAAGTCGAAGAATCTAAGAAATAATGGACTCTATCCCCTTCGGGTCCAGAGAGACAGTATTATAGTATCTTTCCTAATGCAATGACTGCGGCAGTTCTTGCGCGGAGGCGTGTGTTACCGAGATTCAGCAAATGAACTTTGCCGTTCGTGAACGATTTGATCGCCTCGATTTCTCGGGGCGAAAATCCGCCTTCCGGCCCTACGAGTAAAGTAATCGGGCTGGCCGGAGCATTACCCGCCGCATTCTCGGCGCCTTCGCCATCGTCCAATTTCAAATTGCGCTCCCCGTCGATATCGCAGAGGATCAAATCGCCTTTATACTGCGCAAGCCACTGGTCAAATTCAATTGGCCCTTCAACTCGCGTCATCCAAGCTTTCTTGGATTGCTTCAAGCTTACAAGCGCTTTGAGCTCGGCGCGTCGCACCGTCTTTTTCAAGTCGGAATTCTTCGGCTCCTGCGAATAGTCTGTACGTAAAAAGATGATGCTGTCCGTTTCGGTTTGCGCTACATGGAATACGACTTCTTCGAGCGCGTCGTCTTTGAGGCATGCTATTGCAAGATTCAAACGCGGGCGCCTGAATGGAGCGTCTTCGACCGTATCGACGCGTACTTCGCAGGCCTTGGCATCGGCCTTTGTGATTATTGCATCGGTGTAATGTCCGAGTCCATCGCACAGTTGCAATGTGTCGCCATTGGCGGCACGGCAAACGCGCACGGCATGGCTACTTTCATTTTCGTCTAAAGTGATTGTGCCAACAGAAATCAGCGGGCAATAGAAACGACTATCGGGAGTTTTCATGCGGTAAAAAATAAAAAATTGCTATATTACACTTCGTGAAAAATCCGGTAAAAGCAGTTGTATTCGATTTAGATGGAACGCTCTATTTGAGTGGGCGCCCGTATCCGGGTGCTGTTGAAACAGTGAATCGCGTGGCGAAACGCGTGCCCGTCTATTATTTGAGCAACAACACGAGCAAGTCACCGGTCTTTTACGAGAACCGTCTCAAGGTCATGGGGCTTCCGCTGGCAGATGATTCGATTATCTCGGCGCTGTATCTTTCGCTCGATGCCATTCACGAACGCAAAATCAAGAACGTATTTTTCTTCGCTAATCCCGAAGTGTACGAGTGGTTTGCAGCGCAGGACCCGAGCCTTAATTTGCGCCCGTCGGTCGAAGAGACGGAACTCGTGCTTGTCGCTTACCACAACAGCTTTGATTATCGCGAACTTTGCGAACTCTCTTTTCGTGTGCAACGCGGTATCCCGTTCTGGGTGACGCACACGGATTTTGTTTGCCCCGACGAACGTGGCCCGGTACCTGATATCGGTAGCTTTATGGCGCTTCTCAAGACCGCTTATGGAGTCGAACCCGAGATGAGCTTTGGCAAGCCGAACCCGGCTATGCTTTCGGGGCTTTTGAAACTTTACCGCCCCGAAGAAATTTTGTTTGTGGGCGATCGACTCTATACGGATTTTGAACTTGCGAAACGTTCCGGCTGCCGCTTTGTGTTGCCTTTGTGCGGTGAATCGAAAATGTCCGATGTCGAACGTCTCGACGTGAAGCCGGAATACATTGTCGATAATGTAAGTGAAATTGATTTTAACGCTTTCTTGGAAGGGAAAAAATAATGCGTCACATTGCGCGTCTTTTGTTCTTGGTTGTCGCTTTCTGCACTGCAATGGTTTTTGCAGATGAAAGACGTATTACGGTTGCTGTTTCTTTGCAACCTTATGCGACTCTTGTAAAGATGGTTGGCGGAGACTACGTCAATGTTGTTACGCTTTTGCCGCCGGGTGCCGATCCGCACAATTTTGAGCCGAAGCCTGCTGTGATTAAAGCGTTTTCGCTTGCTCAGGTTTATTTTTCCGACGGCTCTGGTTTGGACAAAATTTGGATGCCGCGCTTTTTGGGGGCAAACAAGAATGTCCAAGTCATTGACATTTCCAAGAATATCGAATGGATGAAGGCTGAACATGACGACCATCATCATGGAAGCGTTCATCATCATGATGAAGATGAAATTGATCCGCACATTTGGACTTCTCCGACTCGTGTGAAATTCTTGGCTCAGAATATTTATCATGCGCTCAAGACTCTCGATCCCAAGCATGAAATTTACTATGTCAACCGAATCACGGAAACGCAAAACAGGTTGGTTCAAATGGAACGTATGATGAACGAGGCTATTTTCGATATGCCGCGCAATCGTCGTTCTTTTATCGTGTTCCACCCGTCTTATGGATATCTTGCAAAGGATTTCAAACTTAAACAGTACACGATCGAAGTGAATGGCAAGGAACCCAAGCCGAGAGATTTGGCAAATCTCATCAAGATGGGTCGTAAGAACGGCGTGAAAGCAGTGTTTGTGCAACCTGAATTCAGTAAGCGTGCTGCAGAGACTATCGCAAAGGACTTGAACGCAGTCGTTGTCGAAACGGATCCTCTTTCTGCGGACTTCCTTGGTAATACTCAAAAGTTCCTCAATGCACTTATAGAGGCTAGCAAAAAATAATGGCCGCTATCGATATCAAGGACCTCACTTTTGGCTATGGAAAATCGCCCGTACTCACGGACGTGAATCTCTCTATTGACGAAAATGATTTTGTTGCGATTATTGGCCCGAATGGCGGCGGCAAGTCAACGTTGATGAGGCTGATGGTTGGGCTCTTGAAACCGACATCTGGAAGCGTGCGATTGTTTGGCGAAAAGGTCCCGACGAAGCGTGTGGCTGTGGGTTACGTGCCGCAGAACACAAACAAGAATATTGATTTTCCGATCACGGTGGGGGAGTGCGTTGCAACAGGCAAAGTCGGGCTTTCTTCGAAATCCGATGAAGTCAAGGCTGCTCTGGAACGCGTGCATATTGGCGGGTATTTGGACCGTCGATTGGGCGAGTTGAGCGGTGGCGAACGCCAACGTGTTTTGATTGCACGTTCTCTTGTCTGTAATCCTAAGATCCTCTTTTTAGATGAACCGTCCAATAACATCGATGTGGCGGGAATCGAAGCGCTTTACAACATGCTCGCTGAATTCAGCGAAACGATGACAATCGTGATTGTAACGCACGACTTGATGGCTCTTTCGCACAAGGTGAAAAGTGTGGTTTGCGTGAACCATTCTGTGCATTATCACGAAGGCGCGTGCTTGACCGAGGATATGTTGCACCGCACATACGGTTGCGAGGTCGATTTGATTGCACACGGGGTGCCGCATCGCGTTCTCGGGAGCCACGACCATACCCACGGCGGCTGCTGCGAGCATAGCCATAAATAGGCTGTAATCCTAACCCCCTGACCCCTAATCCCTAATTCCCTTTTATATATTTATTACCGTACTTTGCCGCAAGAAAGGAGTCTTGTGTTTCATTGGAGGTAAAAATGAGTGCAGAAGTTGAAGATTTGACCGTCGAATACACTGACGAAGAAACCGGTGATGTCGTCATCAAGGAATTGAACAAGGAAGTCCTGTCGAAGGGCGCTTGGCCGACCGTGATGTTCTTTTACCAGGACCGTGACCCGAAAACGGGTGAATTCAGCGAGCCGAAGGTCTCTCTGCGCCGTTACCGCAAAATGCAAGGCATGTTCAAACCTCAAGGCAAGTTCAAGATTACAGGCAAAGCGCAAGCCGAAGCCATTATCAACGTATTAAAAAAGTGGTATAACATTTAATGCCAGACCCTGCTAGTAAAAAGAAGAATTACAACATCGAATTCCTGTGCGAGGGGAATATCGAATCTTTCCCGTGGAAGGACAAGTTCGAGACTATGGCCCGCAAACTCCTTGCCGAAGAAGGTACGGAGAATAATGTGAATATTGTGCTTTGCACGGACGAGTTCGTTCGCGAGATGAACAAGAATTATCGCGGACTCGACAAAGTGACCGACGTCCTTTCGTTTGAATGGCACGAAGAAATTCCGGGCGAAGAAGAAATGCTCGGCGAAATCTATATTGCACGCGACCAGGTCAAGCGCCAGGCTCCGCAGTACGGCAATAGCTTTTTTGCCGAGATGAAACGCGTGATTGTTCACGGGCTACTCCACCTGTCGGGGTACGACCACATGAAGGCTGCCGACCGCAAGGTGATGCGCGCCCGCGAATGCGAGTTCTTGGGACTGGATCCGTACAAGGACAAGGAGAGCATGGAAAATGGGTGATACGAACACCATTGCTATTGTTCTTCTCGTTTTCTTTCTTTTTATATCGGCGTCGTTTACTTTAATCAAGGCTGTCTTTGCCGCCATCTATGCCAAGCGTGAAGATCACGACCGCACGGACCGCGAAGCGAAGATTGCAAAGATTGTCGAAAACCGCGGCTACAACGAGACCGTCTCCATCGGCCGAATCTTTTCGGACGTGGGCATTGGCGTGTTCGGATTTTATCTGTTCTCGAACGCACCATGGCAGTGGACTCACGATTATTGGTTGCTCGGTGTTATGGCGTACATGCTTTGCGCTTGCGCCGTGATTTATGTGGTGACTATATTTTGCCCGAACTTGATCGGTAATTTAAAGCCAGATACTTTGTCTGTAGTTCTTGTGCCGCTGTACAGGCTCATCCGTATGCCGTTTGTGCCGGTGGGCCGCGTTTGCCATACGATTTACCTCAAGCTGTTGGACGCTCTCGGTTACGATGCCAAGCTCAGCTTCTTGCCTGAAGAACGCCGCGACGCTGTACAGGCGGACCTCTCGGATTCTTCGCTCTCTGAAGGTGAGGGCCTCGAAAAAGAAGAACGCCAGATGATTCTCAATATCTTCGACTTCGTGGAAACTCCGGTGCGCGAAATCATGACGCCGCGTGTGGACATGTGCGCCATTGATGTGGATACGTCGCTTGAGGACTTGGTGAAGGTCTTGAACAACGAACGCCATTCGCGTTTGCCGGTTTACAAGGAAACCGTCGACAACATTGTCGGTATTCTTTCGAACCGCGACTTCTTGGAATGGTACACGGAACATCGCGATGAGCCGTTTGATTTGATGAAGCTTGTGATGCCGCCGGTCTACGTGCCGTACCACAAGAAGATTGATGATCTTTTGACGGAACTCCGCAAGACGGGTAACCAGCTTGCAATTGTCGTGGATGAATATGGCGGAACGGCTGGCCTTGTGACGCTCGAAGATATTCTCGAAGAAATTGTCGGTGAAATTCGCGACGAAGACGACATGGACGAAGACGAGGACGTGCAGAAGTTGAAGGACGGACGCTACATTCTCGACCCGCTGATGACGCTCTCGGATTTGGAATACGAACTCGATGTGGAACTCAAGCCGCCTGAGAATTCCCATGTGGAAACGCTCTCCGGCCTCATCCAGGCAACGCTTGGAATCATCCCGTCACCGGGCGCCGAAGTCAAGATTCAGGGGTACACGTTCCGCGTTTTGCGCATGGACGGCACCCGCATGGAAAAGGTCATGATGATCCTCCCTGCCGGCGTGAAAGGCCCCAAAACGCAGACACTGCATAAAGTGTAAGTCATATGTCATGCCCGCCTTGAGCGGGCATCTCCATAAAAAAATAAAAAGCTCGCGATTATTAAATCGTGAGTTTTTAATTTTAAATACGTTCTCGCTTACAACGAGACTTCCGGCTACTGCGATGCGTTGCAGAACACCTGCTTCGAAGCACCGGGCATAAGCGAGTTCAGAACATTAGGGCTGCACAGGTTCGAGGCAAACGACATCACTGCATTGACGACAATTTTTCCGCACGCTGCGGCAGCGATGAACAATAAAATCGAGGGGTGCCCGCTTTATGTGCTGAACATCAGCGACACTTCGCCCGCAATCCACATTCTCACCAACATCACGAAAGACT
>CAMUYW010000025.1 GCA_947165045.1 uncultured Fibrobacter sp.
AGCCAATCGCTTACATACAGGCACGTATCACGGGCAGGCACAATTTCTTCAATCAGCACATACGGGCTATCAAAATCAAGGCTATCAATCACAAAACGTCCCTCATCGTCATTAATCGAACTAACAAAAGAACGTCCTGTTGTATCGAACGTCAAGGAATCAAGTTCATAAACCGTGATGGAACTACCCTTAGGCGCCAACATCAAATTTTCATTCACCGCCACCAGCAATTTAGGATACACATTGCCCACTCGACCGATTAAAGCATAAGCGCCCTGTTCTTCGGCTGCACCGCCATGAGCACTGTTTACCGGAGAATTGTCTTCGGAGCAGGCTGCGAACACAAAGGCGAGCAGCATCGCCATTTTGCAGACAAATTGTCCGCTTATTTTTGAATAATTCATGGTTTCCTCCTAGTCCTTTTTATTTAAACTTTTATTCGTCATCGGGAAGAACTGAACGTTCAAGCGATAGACTTCGTCTGTTGCAGGTTCACTCGTTGCAATCGCGATAATTTCTTTACGGAATTCAGCGATTTTCTGCACAATTTTTTCGTACGCTTCGCGTGTGATGCCAAGCGTAAGGCCCGAAAAATGACGTTCATCTTGCGGCACATTTTCAATCGCATCAAGAGCAAATTCGCCCATTTGATGATGCAATCCGCGGACCGCGAGCGGAGTAATATTCATAGGGCCGGTTGTCACAACTTTATCAGTTTGTGCGTAATTACCGTCTTTATCTTTTTTGAGAAGGTCCGCCTTGACCAAGAAATTCAGCGATTCAGCAACTTCGGCAGCAGTGACTTCCGGGCGGCAAGCATGAGCGAGCGCAAGCGGCTTTGCGCCAGGCATGGCGGGAGCAAGTTCACGAAGCACCGGATTTTTCCAGTCTTCAAAGAAACGGAACGATTCGCCTTCTAGGATTTTCGATTTGTGAGCATCGGCAATCGAGACCATCTTGCTGAACGCCGCACGCTTTTCGGCATCGTTCTTTGCGTGGTCAAACTTGACCATCTCGACAAAGAAATCGCATTCGAAATCTGCGAGATGCATGGAACGCGCCGTGCGAACCGCAGCCTCTTCGCTCAAGTTGAAGCGACCTTCGCTCACATATTTAAGGTAAACAGGCGACGAGAAACCCGCCGCAGTGGCAAACTCCTGCCAGCTAAACGCAGACTTGGCCTTTCGATTGGCGTAATAATCCGCGATATACTGACGGTAGTCCGTATATTCAAGTATATCTTTCATTTTTTCCTCCCTACAAAACGGTCACTTATTTGACGGACCGTTTGTCGATGTTTCAAATATAACTCCTTTTATTGTAAAAATCAACAGTTTTACAATATAAAAGTTTATTTTTACGTAAAATTTTAAAGATTTTTATTAAATACTAAAATTTTAGAGATTTTCACAATATGAATTTAAATATTTAAAACGCAACGGGAAAATGCCGCGGGGAATGCGCGGAAATGGGATGAGAACGCGCAGGTTTTACTAGCTTTTGTACATGAACTTCTTCACAAAAATTGATTTACCCTCGTCGGATTTGCAAATCGATTACAAGAGCAAGCTTGCGTTTTGGGGGTCGTGTTTTGCGGACAATATCTCGGCGCAATTTGCATCACGAAAATTTAAAGTTTTAGCAAATCCGTTCGGGACGGTGTACAATCCCGTTTCGACGGCTATGCAAATCAAGGCTATTGCAAACGGAAAAATTTTTGGGGAGAAAGACGTTTTTCAAGATGCGCGGGTAGGAAATTGCACTAGCAACGAAAAAAGCGTAAGCAATGAGAACTGCGCCGCGCTTTGGCACTGCTGGAATGCACATGGTTCGCTTTCGGGGAAAAGCCGCGAAGAATGTATCGCGAAATTGAACGAAGCAACCTCACAAGCGCGAGAATTTTTGCAAAAGGCAAATGTAGTATTCATTACGCTTGGGACCGCGTTCGTTTACTTTTTGAAAGAGAGCGGGATTGCCGTTTCGAATTGCCACAGGCAAGACCCAAACATGTTCATTCGCAAAATGATTTCTGTAGATCACGCAGCGGAAGCATTGAAAAGCATTGTACGAGATTTGCATAAGATCAAACGTGACGGGATCTTTCGACGCCAGGCATCGTCTTCCAATCAGGATGCCACATTGCACATAGTTTTTACGGTATCGCCGTTAAGGCACCTGAGCGATGGAGTGCATAACAATACACTTTCTAAGGCAACGTTACAACTTGCCGTAGAAAAAGTCATAAGGGAATTCGATCAACCCGCTGCGGAATCCAGTATAAATCCGGCACCCATCATCAGCTACTTCCCGAGTTACGAGATTGTGATGGATGAGCTGCGCGATTACCGCTTTTACGATAGCGACATGATTCATTTATCAAAAATCGCGGAAGAATACATTTTCGAACGCATGGTTGAATCTTATTGCAACGAGAAAACGCGCAAAGACATCAAGCAAGTCGAAAAGTTCTTGAAAAGTGCAAATCATCGCATACAAGACGCAAACTCGCCCGCTACCGCGGCATTTCTTCAAAAGCTACAGGCAGAAGCAGCAAAACTTGAAAGTCAAATTGCGGGATTACAATTGGGATAACGGAGTATGGTGATCTCGGAACGGAGTCCGGGATGACAATGCAAGGCGAGAGTTCACTGGATTCTTCGTCGCTTCGCGACTCAGGATGACATTTGAGAAATAATGGGCCCTATCGTCGTTTCACGACTCCAGGGTGACAACGTGCAAAAAAAAGAAGGCGGGGCGCACCCCGTCTTCTATCCCTCTCTTCCTCCTTACACTCAATTAGAGGGATTAATTTTTTATGCAGCGGACGTTCATCATCCTATCCGCCTGGAAAGAATAACCATTGAAGGAATAGGCCGTATTCCAATCCCATTTCAAGTTTTTACGGAATCCTATGCCGTACACCTTGTTTTCACCGGACTTGTAGTATTTTTCAGCATCTTCTGGACGGATGACAAAATCCTCTACGGTAATCGGCCCAAAACCGATTTCTGGGAAACTATATGTTCCAGTATGCGAATATTCATCCATCGACACAACATATCCCTGCATTCTGTAGCACTGCTGTATCAGCTGGAGCCAGTCATTTGCGTTGGGAAGCCTCCATCCATTAGGACACAGCCCCTGATAATAACCCTTTTCCTTCTCAATAGAATCCGCTATGGCCATAACATAGTCTATGTTGACCTTGCCGCTGTCGTCGCCTGCAGTTATCATGGCAGAATCTAGGCCCATCGCTTCGTACCATTTGTACTTAACCAAAGAATTCCAATATGTAGAATCGAGCGTATAGAACCATTCTGGAACATCACCCTGCCTGTTCTGTGCATTAAGTTGTTCTTGTTCAGCCTTTAAGGGAGCGATGGACGCACTATCTAAAACGGGAGTTACGGTTTCGCTACTGTAAGTCAAATTCTCCGCCATCCACGTCTGCGTAATTCCATTGAAGGTAAAAGTGACTGTTTTGTACACTTTTCCGTCGCGTTCGTCGGTCATGGTGTTCTCTTCATGCGTGATATCATCCTGAAGCTTCCGGAAAGCCGATGCATTCCAGTTTCCCGATAAACATTTTATTTTTAAAGCCAATTCGGGACCGAGGAATTCAATTTCTAGAGAATCTCCTTCATTTTCAGCCGTGCAAACGTCCAGTCCATAGAGACTCGAAAGGAAGTTACCATACATTATCCTGTCTTTTTCGTTAAGCACGCTGTCCCTTCGCCCATGCCAAATCCTAGGGCTCATGTCTTTTTTGCAGTGTTCTTTTACTGAATCCGGAACGCCAGCAAATGACCCATCCGTGCTGAAAACATCCACCGCTTGTCTATCGATACAGGCATCATAGTCAGTGAAGATGCTCACGAAATACACGGCATCCATTTCTTCGTAGTAGAATTCAATCGATGTCTTGCCTTCATAAACAAACGGTTTGTCGTAAAAGCCGAAAGCGTCCATTACATCACGATCGGCCCGCTGCTTGGCATCATCAAAGGCAATTCCGTGCTTGACCAAATATAGCAAGCGGAACGCTTCCAGAGAGCTCATCACATTGATAGAGACATGCTCGGTTTTACGCAAGTCAACCACAGTTCGGTACAGGTTCCAAGCATCATATTCCCGAAAATGGACGATAGTCTCGTCTTGCGAAGTCCACCAATTTACGTTTTGCCAAGGAGACAATTCAAGCAACACATAGGGACTATTCAGCGAAACACTGTCAAACGAGAACATGCCCGAAGAATCAGTAAAAGAACTGTAAAAGACGTTTTCAGTCGTATCGAATGTCACGGAATCAAGTTCGACCATCCTTACCATGTATCCTTTCTGGATTGTACTCGAAAGTGCCGACGAATCCTCCGGTAAATCATAATAAGAAATACGCATGGAATACCCGGTCAGTTTGCTAATGGCGTAAACGCCTGTTTCTTCTACGGTTCCACCTGCAACCGGTGCGTTATTTTCTGAGCACGCCGCGAACACAAAGGCGAGCAGCATCGCCATTTTGCAGACAAACTGTCCACCAATTTTTGAGTAATTCATACATTCCTCCTCATTTATTTCTTTAAATCTTGTTTCTGCGTCAGCGGGAAAAGCTGCATATTCAGACGATAGACTTCGTCCGTTGCGGCATTTTTCCTTGCAATGGCAACAACTCTTTTACGGCAATCGGCAATTTCTTGCACAATTTCGTCGTAGCCTTCTTTCGTGATGCCGAACGTGACACCGGAAAAATTTCGTTTATCCTGAGCAACACCTTCGATTGCCTCAAGCGCGAGTTCTCCCATTTGACGATGCATTGTGCGAACAGCCAACGGCGTGACTTCCATGCGACCCGTTGTCAAGGACTTATTCGTTTGCACATAATTGCCTTCATCATTTTTTTCAAGGAAGCCGCCTTTGACAAGGAAGTTCAACACTTCGCTGACTTCGGCGGCGGTAATTTCTGGGCGGCAGGCATGCGCAAGCGCAAGCGGTTTTGCACCGGGCATTGATGGAGCAAGTTCACGGATAACAGGATTTTTCCAGCTTTCAAAAAAGCGGAAAGAATCTCCTTCCAAGATTTTCGCCTTATGCGCATCGGCAATAGCAAGCATGTTATTGAAGGCAGTCTTCTTTTCGACATCCGTTTTCGCGTGGTCGAATCGGACCATTTCCGCGAAATAATCGCGTTCGTAATCGACCAAACGCATGGCATCGGCGACGCGAGCAGTCGCGGCATCACTCAAATTAAAGCGTCCCTCGCTCACGTATTTCAGATAAACACGCGACGCGAAACCGGCTTCGTTTGCGAACTCTTGCCAAGTAAACGCAGATTTCGCCTTTTTGTCGGCGTAATAATCCGCAATATACTGGCGATAGCTCGTATATTCCAAGATTTCTTTCATTTTTCCTCCTTACAGCGGCCTCTATTTTTGTTGTGGCCGTGTACAAAAACGAATTTCGGTTCTTGAGACCGTTTCGTTCTTGAAATCAAATATACAACTTAATTTTAAAAAGTCAATAGACGCACAATACAAAATATTGAATTTTAGTAGAATTTAGAGATTTTTATTAAATAGTAATGAAAATTACGCAGATTCCACAACACAAACGTATTGTAGAAAACTTAATGGATCCTATCGCCTCTTCGAGGCTCCAGGATGACAGCAAAAAAAAGACGCCCTCGAAATCATTCGACCATGCTAAGGATGACAATGAAAACAGCGCCCCAGCTCTACGGCCGAGGTGACATGTAAAATCGAGATTTTACTGAATCCTTCGTCGCGGTGCGACTCAGGATGACGTCTGGAGCGTTTATCCTTGGGATTGTGCTTCGCGCATGCGGCGGCGAGCGCGGGAACCGGGGCGGTTACGACGATGGTGACGGCGTTCGCCATTTTCTTGCTTTGGCTGATTTTGGCGAACCGGCGCGGCATTTTGATGGGCCTGCGCATTTTCGACATTCATGTTTGCACGAGAATTCTCGCGATTTTCGTTATTTCTGCGATTATCGCGATTGCCATGGTGGCTATGTTTTTCGCGAGTTTCAGCAGCACGGGCCTGCGCTTCTTCGCGAGACATGCGACCGCGGGAATTACGCATCATGCTTTCGGCAGTTTCTTTTTGCGGAGGCGGCAACTTGTCATAAATGCTCTTATCGCCTTCCGGAATTTTCACGCGAGTCAGTTTTTCGATACCGCGCAAATCCGATTCTTCGTCCGGAGAGCAGAACGAAATCGCCACACCTTCCTTGCCAGCGCGAGCGGTACGTCCAATACGATGTACGAACGTTTCGTGTTCATTCGGCAAATCGTAATTGAACACATGGCTCACATCATCCACATCAATACCTCGAGCGGCAATGTCCGTTGCAACAAGCACTCGAATTTGTTCGCACTTGAAGTTTCCAAGCGCTTCTTGTCTACGATTCTGACTTTTATTTCCGTGAATTGCAGCGCACTTGATTCCCGCCTTTTCTAGCACGCGTACAATTTTGTCTGCACCATGCTTCGTTCGGCAGAACACAAGCACTTTTTTCATTTCAGGATGTTCCGCCAAAAGTTCCTTGAGGAGAGCCCCCTTGCGGCGTTTGTCAATGCGGTACAGTTCCTGACGGATGCGTTCAATCGGAGTGCTCTGCGGAGCGACTTCAACTTGCACTGGATTCGGGCGCAAAATCGTCGAAGCGAGTTTCAAAATTTCATCCGGCATCGTCGCACTAAAGAACAAATTCTGTCGATTCTGCGGAAGCATCGCCACGACCTTGCGGATATCGTGGATAAAACCCATGTCAAGCATACGGTCGGCTTCGTCAAGAACAAAGAATTCCAACTTTTTCAGCGACACAGCCTTTTGTCCAATCAAATCAAGGAGGCGCCCCGGAGTCGCAACAAGCACATCAACACCACGAATCAAATTGCGCTTTTGCGGAGCATCGCCCACACCGCCAAAAATACACGTCGTCGAAATCGCCGTAAATTGCGCGTACTGCTTAAAACAATCTTCCACCTGAATTGCAAGCTCGCGCGTCGGTAAAAGAATCAATGCACGGCACGTCTTCGGCGAGCGGAACTTTCCAGAGTCGAGCAAACGCTGCAAAATCGGAAGCGCAAACGCAGCCGTCTTCCCAGTTCCCGTCTGCGCAATACCCAAAAGGTCTTTGCCTTCGAGAAGGCTTGGTATCGAGCGTTCCTGAATCGGAGTCGGAGTTTCATAGCCAACAGCGCGAACAGCTCGCTGCAACGGATTAGCCAAAGGAAGTTCTTCAAATTTCATAAGCGCAAAGATAGAAAAAGTGCGCGATACGCCACAAATCCACCTAGCGTTTCCGGCGATTCATTTCAGAATGGGCCGCGTAGAAAGCTTTTTTGTCTTCGTACATGCGTGCATCGATAACATTGATAAACGTATCAACGCTTTCGTTTTTCGTGTCGAGTTTATGATGGCCTATCGACACAAATAGCGAATATGGCTTTACCTTTTCTTTGTTGAATTTATCGAAAGAGTTGCGAATTTTTTCAATGCAATGTTCTACATTCTCATGATTTTGCGTATTTAAAAGAATGATAAATTCATCGCCAGCATAGCGGATTACACAGCCAGCATTGCCCACCGACGATTGAAGGATTCGCGCCGACATCACCAATGCATCGTCACCCACAGCATGTCCAAATTCATCATTGATATGCTTGAATCCATTCAAATCAATCATTATGCCTGTAATGTTGAATTTCGGCATAGCCGCATTCTTTTCCAACAAATAAAGTAAATAAGAACGATTAAAAAGGCCCGTCAACTGATCATGATAAATCATCTCGTTCTGCAGGCTTGCAAGCACACCCGCAATCGAGACCGCAATACTTGTCGGAATCACAGAAATGCCGTAGTAAAGCGACTGCACCACGCCACCAATCAGAATCGGCACGATATAAACCCATATCGGGAAGAACTTGAGAATGCCACCTTTAGCCTTGCTCTTGAAATACGTCACGAGACTATTGATAACCAACATGTAGTCAACAACTAAATAAAATACGTATAAATTCTTTCTAGAATAAAGGTTATTGTCATCGATAGTGAACACAATCGGCGTAACGAGGTTTATCACCAGCAAAGCGATGCCAATGTAAACAACCGTATTTAACATAATTCTATTACGGCGCAGCATTCCCCCGTTCAAGTAGAACGCCAAGAATCGTACCCAATAATTGACAGCAAGCATATTCGCGGCAAACAACCACGAACTCGTCGCATAGACAACAATCTTAGGAAGCAGGCCCGGCATTCCCTTCATCGTGTATGAAATCGGATCGGCAACGCAACTGGTCAGTGCAAAGAACATCATGAACAGCAAACATCTGTCAGCACGACTCCGCGTTTGGAAACGCCAAAGGTTGCACACAATCATAACGGCAATGAGGACTATCCCGATTGCATTGGTGACGTATATGCTTTCTAGATTAAAAAGCGGCTCCATATTCCCAACCTTATCCTAAGTATACATTTTATTTTGGATTGGAGCGCGATAATACAGAAAAATCGGAAACAAACGTCTCGATTTTACAAAAAAGGCGGCCCGCGCAATGGCAAGGGTCGCCTTTTGTTGCTTCCGCGCGAAGCGCGCTTAATTATGCGCCGAGCTTTGTGAGCCACAAGCGACTTGTATAAACAAGTCGTGGTGGCGAGAGCGAAGCCCAAACCACAGTTTTTTTTCTGAACTTAGGGCTGAGCGGTCAGTTTTGCGCGGATCCAGTTGTTTGCGTTAGCAATAGCTTCGGCAATCTTTTCCGGTTCGCGGGTACCAGCTTGAGCACGGTCCGGACGGCCACCGCCCTTACCATTGCAAGCAGCAGCGAGGTCACGCACCATGTCGCCAGCCTTGATGCCCTTAGCTTGGACATTCTTGCCGACCATCACGGCGATGCTGCCATTGCCTTCGCCCTTGTTCGCAATCACAGCGACGCTATCGACGTCGAGCTTGTTCTGAACGCCGTCGAGCAAGTTCTTGTACTTTTCGTCCGGCAAGGAGAGTTCGCGCACGTAGAGGTTCACGCCCATCACGTTGATGCCGCCGTTCAAGAGTTCGGCTGCAGCAAGCGTTGCGAGTTCGAGTTTCACGGACTGGAGGCTCTTTTCGAGGTTCTGCGTCTTAGCGAAGGACTGCTGGATTCTGTCGAGAACTTCGGCATCCTTGCAGCGGAGCTGTTCGCGGAGAGCGGTCAAGATCTGAGTGCCAGCGCGGAGGAGACTCAAGGCGCCACGGCCAGAAACAGCTTCAATGCGGCGAACACCAGCAGACACGCTTGATTCGCTCACGATCTTCACGAGGCCAATGTTACCGGTGTTCTGCACATGCAAGCCACCGCAGAGTTCCTTGGAGAATTCTTCGTTGGCAGCACCCATCTTCACCACGCGAACTTCGTCGCCATACTTTTCGCCAAACAGAGCCATAGCACCGCTAGCCTTAGCTTCGTCAACACCCATCACTTGAGTATTGACCGGGAGGCATTCCATCACCTTGGCGTTCACGATGTCTTCGACCTTCTGGATTTCTTCGGCAGTCATTGCACTGAAGTGGCTGAAGTCAAAGCGAAGGAGTTCGTTCGAAACGAAGCTACCCTGCTGCTGCACGTGAGTGCCGAGCACCTGGCGGAGAGCGGCCTGGAGCAAGTGCGTTGCGGAGTGGTTCTTGCGGATGTCGTTTCGACGATCGTTATCGACAGTTGCCATGAACACGGCGCCCATCGTTTCTTCGTTAGCAGTGCCCTTGACCACCTTACCGCGGCAGAGAGCCGTGTCGTTTACCTTCACGGTGTCGAACACTTGAATTTCGAGATCAGCGGAAACGAGCGTTCCCTTGTCGCCAACCTGGCCACCCATTTCGGCATAGAACGGAGAAGTTTCGAGCACGATGCTCAAAACGCCCTTGTCTTCGCGCCAACGGACAACCTTCGTTTCGCAAGCGGAGAGTTCATAACCGACAAACTTTGTGCTAGCTTCGCTGTACTGAGTCCAGCCTTCGGTGCCCATCGTGTTGATGCCCTGCTTCATGTTGGCACGAGCGCGAGCCTTCTGTTCTTCCATGCACTTGTTGTAGCCTTCTTCGTCAATCGTCAGGCCTTTTTCTTCGGCGAGGATACCAGTGAGGTCCGGCGGGAATCCATAAGTATCATAGAGGAGGAACACCTTATCGCCCGGCACAACCTTTGCGTTGCCGAGTTCAGCGACAATGCCTGCAAAGCGTTCGAGGCCGGCGTCAAGCGTGCGGATAAAGCTTTCTTCTTCGCTCTTGATGACGCTTGCGACAAATTCCTTGCGTTCGCGGATTTCCGGGAAGGCTTCGCCCATGGTATCGGCGAGCACCTGGACGAGCTTGTAGATAAAGGCATCCTTCTGACCGAGGAGGCGGGCAAAGCGGCTGGCGCGGCGCAGAATGCGGCGGAGCACATAGCCACGGCCTTCGTTGCTCGGGAGAGCGCCATCGGCAATAGCGAACGAAATAGCGCGGATGTGATCGGCAATCACGCGGTGCGGGGTGCCGGCTTCGCCGTCGTTGTACGGAACGCCAGAGAGTTCAGCGATCTTAGAGATGATCGGAGTGAACACGTCGGTGTCGTAGTTGCTGGTCTTGCCCTGCAGAATAGCGCAGATACGTTCGAAACCCATACCGGTATCGACGTTCTTTGCCTTCAGCGGAATCAAGCTTCCGTCGCTCACGCGTTCGTACTGCATGAACACGTTATTCCAAATTTCAATGTAGCGGTCGTTTTCGCCGTTCACGCCCTTGATCGGGTCCTTGAACGTTTCGGCCTGCGTAGCGAGGTCGCCGCGGTCGTAATGGATTTCGGAGCAGGGGCCGCACGGACCGGTGTCGCCCATTTCCCAGAAGTTGGAGTGAGCGTCGAAGCGCATGATGCGGTCATCCGGAAGACCGGACACGTCCTTCCAAATCTGCCAAGCTTCGTCGTCGTCCTGATAGACGGTCGCAAACAGGCGTTCCTTCGGGAGCTTCCAAACTTCGGTCAAAAGTTCCCATGCCCAAGCAATAGCTTCTTTCTTGTAGTAGTCGCCAAAGCTCCAGTTACCGAGCATTTCGAAGAAGGTGTGGTGGTAGTTGTCGCGGCCCACGACGTCGAGGTCGTTGTGCTTACCGGACACGCGGAGGCACTTCTGGCTGTTGCATACGCGCTTCCAACCCTTCGGATTGTCGCCAAGGAAGATGGCCTTGAACTGGTTCATGCCCGCGTTCGTGAACATGAGCGTCGGGTCGTCATGCGGAACCACCGGCGAAGAACGCACAAAGAGGTGGCCCTTGGATTCGAAGAACTTGATAAAGGATTCGCGCACTTGCGCAGAAGTCATTTTTTCGGACATAGCTATTCCTTTGATTTTTTACGGCACCAAAGATAGAAAAAAAGGCGACCCCGCAAACAAGTGCGGGGTGACAAAGCAAGGCTTAATGGATTCCCGCCTTCGCGAGAATGACGATTCTAGCAATTAATAAATCTTTTTCATGTCAGTAAGCTGGCCTTCTTTTTCATGGAAAAGCTTGAGCGAGCCGCCATCGATCTTCTGGAAAATTTTCGTGAGTTTTTCAACAACGGTCTGTTCATTAAAACCTGCTTCATTGAATGCCGTTTCGCCAACCACAATACCAATATTTATCATGTCCGGAGCTTTGCGACGCAAATAATTCAACAGTTCTTCGTCACTATTTATGACATCTGTCGCCGTCAACTTTTCAAATTCAGCAGGATCGCGAGTACTCATATGCAACGGATACAAATCATCAGCAACAACCTGTTTCGAATTCAGATAAAGCACATTGCCAACATACAAACTAATAGAATCATTCAGCACCTGACGAACTTCAACCAGCACGTCACTCGTTACAGCGGCTTCTTGAATATCGAGTTTAGAAGGGGCGCAAGCCATAAATGCAAAGGAAACTGCCGCGAGTAGCGCAAGGGCCAATTTTTTCATGATAAACCTCATTGAATTTTCTAATTAAGATACAATTATTTACACTAAAAAGAAAAGTACATCACCCTAAAAAAATTTTTCATTAAAATGTATGGATCCTCGCCTACGCGAGGATGACGAAGAGAAAACGCGAGGATGAAGAAGAGAAAAACGCGAGGATGACGAGATGCGAGGAAGACAATAAAAACAAAAAGCCTCCCGGATTTTATCCGAGAGGCCTCCTCTACACACCAAACATTTTAGTTAGCTTCGTAGTCCAAGATAAGGCGGCAAACACCATTTTCAACGATGACATTATCCGGGCGGAGGTTGACGCGTTCCATTTCCCAGTCGCCTTTTCCCCAGTGCTGCGGATCAATATCTTCACCATCGAAATCATCCTGCCAGAGCATTGTAAAGCCCTTGGTTGCAGCATCGTAAGAATACACGCGAACGTAGTCAATCTGCTGTTCAACAGGAAGGCCTACGCCACCAGCCCATTTACCCGTCCAAGCGGAGCTCTTAGACACCCAAAGATTAAAGCGGAGAGACTGATCTTCGGTCAAGAATGCAACCTGATCAGCATCGGCATGGGTTCCATGGGCACCACCGAGAATATCGCGGCGAACTTCAACGCTGTCAATTTCCCAAGAAACGTATTCCGGAGTCCAAACAATGGCATACAGGTGGAAATCCTGAGTGGCATCAAAGCCGAAATCGTGGAGCGGCTTACTTTCGGAAGACGTATTAGCCTTGATAGAAGGGTCTCCTTCACGAGTAATAATGTTGGACTGCCAAGAAGACGGAGCCTTGCCAAGAACTTCGATATCGATTTCATTCCACGGCTGTTCACCCTTTTCCCAAGAGTTGTCATAGTAAACGAACATGGAGCTCACGGAGCCAGAAATTGCAGCCATTTTCATGCGGGCTTCAAAACGGCCATACTTAAACTGATCTCTACCGGAGAGTTCTGCACCATAGAAAGAATATTCCTTCGTCGGATCAAGTTCTGTAAGCGTCGGCACTGCATAGGAGAACTGAGCCGCACCCGTCGAGCTAGAGGAAACTTCCGGAAGAGTGCCAACAGAGCTAGAAGATGCACCCAGAAGCACATCAACAGAGCTGGAGGACAAATCCGTCGGCAAAACAGCATCGCTGGAAGAAACTCCAGGAAGAACCGCAGCATCGGAACTAGAGTTTGCAACAGGAGTTGTTGCAACGGAGCTAGAAGATGCGCCAGCCTGGGCAGCAGCAAAGTTTGCAATTTCATTCACATCGGAGCATGCGGTCATGAGAGCCACAGCAGCCATCGGAAGGATAATTTTTTTCATAATCGACCTCTTTGTTTTCACAACTATAAGATAGCTTCCGGCACTTGCCAAAGCACGCGAAGCGAGAGGTAGTTTAAAACTAACTGTATCAACCGTACTTTACATATTTTAGCACAAATTTTACATAAAAATTCACATTTTTCAATTTTTGGCAATTATTGGTCTTGTAAGTTTTCCGTAAGCGAATTTTCGGCTCAAATTGACTCATTTCATACCTTGCAGTCCCCTTTTTAAATATGTATATTGCGCTTTACATAGAAAAAGACAGAAAAACAGGAAAAACTCGTTACAATTCTTTTTTCGCAACCCGAAAAGTTAAACAATTTTTCAGTTGCACTAACGGTTTTGTACGTGCAAAAGAGGCTATATGCAGGAAGCATGGACAGGCTTTAAAGGCGGTCGCTGGCAGGAAGAAATTAACGTCCGCGACTTTATCCAGAAAAACTACACTCCCTATGACGGCGACAAGTCGTTTTTGCAGGGACCGACTGAAGCTACGAACAAGCTCTGGGCTGAACTCCAAGAACTACAGAAGAGAGAAATCGCAAAGGGCGGCGTTCTCGACATGGATACAGACGTTGTCTCTACTCTCACAAGCCACGGCGCAGGCTACATCGCCGAAGAAACTAAGGATCTCGAAAAAATCGTAGGTCTCCAGACCGACAAGCCGCTCAAGCGCGCATTCATGCCGTTCGGCGGCATCAAGATGGCGGAAGAATCTTGCAAGAACTACGGTTACACGCCGAGCGAAGAACTTCACCGCATCTTTACGGAATTCCACAAGACGCACAACCAGGGCGTTTTCGATGCTTACACGCCGGCTATGCGTATGGCCCGCAAGGCTCACATCATTACGGGTCTTCCGGATACTTACGGCCGTGGCCGTATCGTCGGTGACTACCGCCGCGTTGCCCTTTACGGTATTGACTACCTCATCGCCCAGAAGAAGGCCGACAAGGCTCTGACCGATGAAACGGATATGCGCGAACACGTGATCCGCGAACGCGAAGAACTTGCCGAACAGATCAAGGCTCTCGAAGGCATGAAGGTCATGGCCAAGATTTACGGCTACGACATTTCCAAGCCGGCAACGAACGCTCGCGAAGCTGTGCAGTGGCTCTACTTCGGCTACCTCGCCGCTATCAAAACGCAGAACGGTGCAGCCATGAGCGTAGGCCGCGTTTCTACCTTCCTCGACATTTACATGACCCGTGACTTACAGAACGGCGTCATCAACGAAACCGAAGCTCAGGAAATCATTGACCATTTCGTGATGAAGCTCCGCATGGTCAAGTTCGCTCGTATCACAAGCTACAACGAACTCTTCAGTGGTGACCCGGTGTGGGCTACGCTCGAAGTTGCTGGCCTCGGCCAGGACGGTCGCCATCAGGTGACCAAGAACGACTACCGCTTCTTGCACACGCTCGTGAACATGGGACCGGCTCCGGAACCGAACCTCACGATTCTCTACAGCCCGCGCCTCCCGGCAAGCTTCAAGAAGTTCGCTGCAGAAATTTCCGTGAAGACAAGCGCCATCCAGTACGAAAACGATGATACGATGCGTCCGATTTGGGGCGATGACTACAGCATTTGCTGCTGCGTTTCTGCCACCCAGACCGGTAAGGAAATGCAGTTCTTCGGCGCTCGAGCAAACCTCGCCAAGACCCTCCTCTACGCCATCAACGGTGGTAAGGATGAATGCCTTGTGAAGGGTGAACAGGTTGGCCCGGAATATCCGCCTATCACTAGCGAATACCTCGACTACGATGAAGTCATTCACAAGTTCGGCCTCTACATGGATTGGCTTGCTCACTTGTATGTGAATACTTTGAACTTGATTCACTACATGCACGACAAGTACTACTACGAAGCCGCCGAAATGGCCCTCATCGATACCAACGTTCGCCGTACGTTCGCAACAGGTATCGCAGGCTTCAGCCACGTTGTCGATAGCCTTTCTGCAATCAAGTATGCCAAGGTCAAGGTCATTCGCGACCCAGCTACAGGCCTTGCTCAGGACTTCCAGATCGAAGGCGACTTCCCGCGTTATGGAAACGACGACGACCGCGCAGACGATATCGCCGTTTGGCTCCTCAAGACGTTCATGGCCAAGATCAAGCAGACGCCGACTTACCGCGACTCTGAACCGACCACTTCTATCCTTACCATTACAAGTAACGTTGTTTACGGTAAGGCAACGGGTTCCCTCCCGGATGGTCGTAAGCAGGGCGAACCGTTCTCTCCTGGCGCAAGCCCGAGCTACGGTGCAGAAAAGAACGGCCTCTTGGCATCGCTCAACTCTGTCGCCAAGATTCCGTACGAATACGCTCTCGACGGCATCAGCAACACGCAGACGATCAACCCAGACGCACTCGGTCACGATGACGAAGAACGCACCAACAAGCTCGTGCAGGTTCTCGACGGTTACTTCGGCCAGAGCAGCCACCACTTGAACGTGAACGTGTTCGGTGTCGAAAAGCTCAAGGACGCTATGGAACATCCGGAGAAGGAAGAATACCAGAACTTCACAATCCGCGTTTCTGGCTACGCCGTGCGCTTCATCAAGCTCACTCGCGAACAGCAGCTCGACGTGATTGCCCGCCAGGCACACGGCGTGCTGTAATCGACTTGCAAGTGTCGCGCCCAACAGGGCGTCGCTTGGCAAAGCGCTGTAAAACGCGGCAAAGCGCGAAAGCGAATTTAAGCGAAAAGGTTCCCGAAAGGGAACCTTTTTCGTTGGGAATCGCGGGAAACGCCCGCAAAATCTACGAATTTGGCAAAAAGTGCAACCAAATCGACTATTCAACGCAATTTAGTAGCAGAAACTTTACTTTATATACAATAAAATTCATTAACAAGCTTGCCAAGATGCCACCACTCAAGTTTTTTCACTACATTTAGTAGCATTTTCAAGCAAATTATAGGCTTTGCGACCGCAAAATCGATTACTTTGTTTTGAAATTATGCTACCAAATAACAATTTTGAGACTTTGTGGTAGCACTTTTTCGCATTTTTTCGCTTTTTCAGAATCCCAAATCACGCCACGATGTAATTTTCGTTCTTTTGGCGGCGGGCAAGCACTGATTCCAAGAACTGGATGACAGAGCTTTTATCGCGCACAAGGCCGCGCTTGTGGCTTAAGCAAAAGCGCGATGCAGTAAGCGACTTGAGCATCTTGATTTGCTGTTCGAGAATCTGCACATTGTACACGTCAGGCTCTCCGTGACCGACCATCGGGTACGTCGCATCGCCCAAGAAAACGAAGTCATCTACAATAAGCGCGAGCGCTCCCTTCGCATGGCTATTGGGAACCGGCAAAATTTCGATATGCACGACATCGTCAAACAAAAGCGGTGAAGACACTGTAATCTTTTCGTGACCAGCAATTTCGCCAACGACTTTTGAGGCATGCGAACCAACATAAAGCGTATCAAAATCTAGTGAAACCTCGCCATTGCAATGCCGAACGACATTCAGCAAATGGTCCCGATGAAAATGCGAAATTACGATGTTCTTTTTGAGCGGAACAGTGGCATTTTTGATGCACTCGCTAGTATCAAGATGCGTCGAGCTCTCGGAACTGCGCGGCAACGCGTTTATAAAATCAACAGCCTCGTCGCAGGCACCCACATCAAAAATCCACCACGCAGAATCGCCACGCACAGCAACAACATCCGCGCTCAGCGGCTCATACGACATTTGCAAATACCGGATTCTATCTGTCAGTTTCACGATTTTCGTCATCGAAAGCCAAAGATAGAATTTTCCTCCGATTCTCTGTTCTCATAAACAATAGCGTAAACACAATTCTCAAAAAAAATAATTACGACCTTATTCCGCACTGACCGCACGCGAATACGGAGCGTCAACAACACGAGCTATTGTATCGCCATCGGCCAAACTTTCTTTGGTCGTATAAGAAATACACGGCCACAACTTTAAATCCGAATTTTGTGAACTTTGGCAATACGCATCGGCTACACCCGTGATAATTACTTTATTTATTTGAACTTTCTTCTCCCCTCTTTTGCACATACTGCAAACGACAACCGTATATGAATTCTCTCTATAAATCGAATCCAGCACGGCCACATTTTCTTTAACATCATCATTTACCGCAACCATTTCTGTTGTCGTTTTCAGGTCTTGTACAGTGATTAGGCCATCTTTAAAGAGCCCATTTCCGTCAGTTGAAATATATAAGTTGTTTCTATTATTTCGTACAACACGGCCTTCAAAAAGACGCTTGAAATTAAATGTGTATCCAGATATTTTTGAGCCTTCGTGCTCAGAAAACTGCCATTCTTCATCAACAGAAACAAGCATATACTTATCCGCATACTTGCTAGGCATAATGGTTTTCAATATCCCATTGGCGCACTGTTTTCGATTTGATTCCAATTCAGAAAGATCAACTTGCACACCTTCCTTTTCAAACAAAATTTCATTTTCATCGGTACTTAGAACGCGTACATCATACTTTTCACTCAAGAGTGTTTTCATTTCATTAAAAGTTTCATTACCAGATTCAATGACCGCAACGTTCGATGAAGCAACCCGCGCTGAATTCAAATAATTTTGAGCATCATCACTAAGCACAATCGAAGACTTATCAGCAGCACCTGCCGAAGACGCAAGTGCATCAGGACCGCTTGAACACGCAGCAAACAAGCCTGCTGCAACCAAAATTTTCAAATAATGTTTCATTATGTTTTCTTCCAAAATTTTTCTACACCATAAAATCTAAAAAGAATCGCAAAATAAAAAAAGATATTTTCTCCGGAAAAATTACGGATTTACCAACCATACGCAGCGCATTTTCATCGTTTTGTATTATATAGAACATCTTTCGCTTTTTACAGAACACCGCAAAAAATTCCACGCAAAACGAAAACGCAATTTTTTATTTTTGCATCATGACTCTCGGAAGAATCAATAAGCTTGAAACGTTCGGTTCGGTCGATGGACCGGGCATTCGATTCGTCGTCTTTACGCAGGGCTGCCCCATGCGCTGCAAGTTTTGCCACAACCCGGAAACTTGGGACTTTGGCGAAAAGAGCGCGAACGGCACTCCGAATGGCTCGTTTGAAATTTCAGCAGAAGACTTGCTGAAGAAGGCAATCCGCTACAAACCCTACTGGGGAAACAACGGCGGCATCACCGTGAGCGGCGGCGAACCGCTGGCGCAAATCGACTTCATGATTGAATTCTTCGAGGCCGCAAAAGCGGCGGGAGTCCACACGTGCGTCGACACGAGCGGCGTCACGTTCAGGCCTACAGGCGAACCATTTGCTAAAATCGAACGCTTGATGAAATCCACCGACCTCTTGCTCGTGGACATTAAGCACATCGACGCTGACGCGCACAAGGAACTCACAGGCCACAGCAACGAGAACATCATTGAATTTTTCCGTTACTTGGACGAAATCCAAAAGCCCATCTGGATCCGCCACGTGCTCGTCCCGGGAAACAGCGACAACGACGAAGCCCTCACACGCACCCGCGACTTCATCCGCACATTAAGCAACGTCAAGCGCGTCGAAGTACTGCCCTATCACGCATTCGCCCTCAGCAAGTACCAAGAACTCGAAATTGACTACGCGCTAAAGGACACGCAAACCCCGACCGCCGACCGTGTCAAGAACGCCAACGAAATTCTCGAAACCGAGAAATACACCGGATGGATGAAAAAGTAGGCAGTAGGCGATAGGAAGTAGGAAAGGATTGTTATACGAGAAGGTGATCCCGGCACAAGGCCGGGATGACAGAGCAAAATAGGAGATGCCCGCTCAGCGGCGGGCATGACAATGCAAAAAGACGAGGCGCGCAGCCCCGTCTTTTAAATTTATTTGAGATTTTGCCTAAAGCCTAGCGAGAGCAGGAATCAGCTTCGCGTAGCGTATTGTTATACGTGAGCGAAGCTGTGACGAACTATCGCGACGGCTTTCGGCGAAAGATCAGCCTTTAATAGCGTCGCCCATGCTGAACATCGGCATATACATTGCAATCAGCAATCCACCAACGGCGCCACCCAAGAACACGATAATGAGCGGTTCAATCATGCTCACGACGGCATCGACGGCCGCGTCAACTTCTTCATCGTAGAAATCCGCGAGTTTCAACAGCATACCGCCCAAGTTACCTGTTTTTTCACCAACGCCGGTCATCTGAATCACCATGGGCGGGAAAATGCCCACTTCTTCCATCGGCTCGGCAATAGATTTACCGCCTGCAATACCAATCGATATTTTATAAATAGCCTTTTCAACAACCTTGTTACCTGCGGTTGACGCCACGACTTTCAAGGCATCCATCACAGACACACCCGCATTCAAAAGCGTACCCAAAGTTCTTGCAAAGCCTGCCGTTGCCGACTTAATCTGCAAATCGCCTAGCTTTGGCACCTTTAGCGTAAACTTATCCATCGCAAATTGCGCCGCGGGTATTCGCATCACCATCTTATAAGCAAAGATGATAATGATAAGCCCAATGAACATAAACGCACCGTTATTTCGGATAAAGTCAGAAATATTCATCACGACTTGTGTCGGCGCAGGGAGTTCCGCATCAAGGGCGGCGAACTGTTCAGCGAACGTCGGCACCACGAATGTCATAAGTGCAATCACCACGACAATACCCACAATGATAACCATGATCGGGTACGTCAAAGCTTTTTTCACCTTACGTTTAAGGCGCTGGTTATTTTCAAGAGTTTCAGCAAGTCGAGCAAGAATGCCTTCAAGAATACCGCCAGCTTCACCGGCTGCCACCATGTTACAATACAGGGAGTCAAAGACTTTCGGATGCTGAGACAAGGCATCGGCAAGCGAAGAACCACCGTTAATCGACTGTGTAAGTTTATGAACAACGTTTTTGAGTTCCGGATTTTCGCACTGCGCTTCGAGAATGTTCAAGCACTGCAACATCGGAAGACCAGCCGAGCACATAGACGAGAACATACGTGTAAAACGGGTAATGTCTTCGGTCTTGATGCCAGAACCAATCTTGATCTTGATTTCAGTCGGCTTTTTCTTGAGGCTTGTAATAATCAAGCGACGGCGGAGCAAAAGGGCTTCGGCTTCGGCCTTGTCTTTTGCTTCAAGAGTTCCTTCGAAACTGTTGCCCTGCGAATTTTGGGCTTTATACAAAAATTCAGCCATCGATTACACCCCTTCTTTCACAAACAGCTGTTCCAACTGATCCGGGCTCGACGAGCGAGCAAGAGCATCGAAACGGTCAATCTTATGATTTTTAACAAGTTCACACAAACACATATTCATCGTATTCATGCCGAACTTCTGACCAATTTCAATCATGGATTCAATCTGGTGGACCTTGTCATCACGAATCAAAGCACGAATACCCGGAGTCACGTTCATCACTTCGTACGCCATCACGCGGCCACCACCAATTTTTGGCAAAAGTGTTTGGCAAATGACCCCCTGCAACACAAACGAGAGCTGAGTACGCACGGTTTGCTGTTCGCCCTTCGGAAACGCGTCCACCACACGGTTAATCGTCTGCACGCAAGAGTTTGTATGAAGTGTTGCAAAAGTCAAGTGACCGGTTTCTGCAATCGTAAGCGCAGCACGGATCGTTTCCAAGTCACGCATTTCACCGATGAGCACCACGTCAGGGTCCTGACGGAGCGCCATTTTAAGCGCCTGTGCAAAGCTATGTGTATCGCTACCAACTTCACGCTGGTTAATCATACATCCCTGATGTTTGTGCAAAAATTCGATCGGATCTTCGACAGTCAAAATGTGGTCGTGGCGTTCCTTGTTGATTTTATCAATCATTGCCGCCAAGGTTGTCGATTTACCGGAACCGGTAGCGCCCGTCACAAGCACAAGGCCGGAGGGGCGGGTCGTAAATTCGGCCATGATCTTCGGGAGGCCAAGGTCCTTAAATGTCTTGATTTCAAGCGGAATAATACGAAGGGCAAGAGCCACACAGCCACGTTGCAAATAAGCGTTCGCACGGAAACGCGCGAGATTTGCAATGCCGAACGAGAAGTCGCATTCCTTTTGCTGTTCAAAAGTCTTTTTCTGGGCTTCATTCATCAAGCTGTAAGTCATACGCATGGTTTCGTCGGGCTTGAGCTTGTTCTCCCCGATGGGGGTAAGCTTGCCGGAAAGACGAATAAGAGGGGGTGCACCGGCTGTAATATGCAAGTCGGACGCCCCACGTTTGACCATTTCTGCTAAAAGATCTTGAATGTTATATGCCATGCTCTAGAATATAATTTAAAAAGCTCAAAAATTTCATAAATTCTTTATGCAATGCATTTATCCACTTATAAAATACTCACATTAATCGGGGGGATCGTTTTCTTCGGTATTGCGCTTTTCGCTATCGGAAAGCAGTCAAACCGTAATCTGAGCTTCCCCGAAACGGTTGTAAATTTCACAGCCGACAATGTCATGGGAGGAAAGTCGGATTATGCAAGCGAAAAAGGGACCGCAACGCTCATTGTCCTTACAGCATCTTGGTGCCCAGCCTGCCGCGCGGAACTCCCCCTACTCAAGCAGATCAACGAGGAATTCGAGCCTAAAGGGCTCAAGATTTTGATGATTGACGAGGACGACTCCAAGAAGGTCGCTCGCAAGTTCAAGAAGAGCGTGGATATTCCGTGGACGATGCTCCATTGGAATTACGATGCCATCAAGGCACTCGGGAACCCAGGTGTAATCCCCGTCAGTTTCGTTGTGGATAAGGACGACAAGATCCAGCACGTCGATGTAGGCATGATAAACGAGCTCCGCGTTCGGCACGAGCTAAAGAGACTGCTAGGAAAATGAGGTTTTAGGTAACAGGTCTTAGGGAAAAATTCACGTGCTTCGCACGTCTTTATAAGATGGCGAAGCCATGATTATCGGGCCTAATACCTAACTCCTAAAACCTAAACACCTAATCAAGCTATCGGGCTGGGGAATAGAATCACGTCGGCAATTTCTTCTTTGCCGAGAGCGAGCATGAACAGGCGGTCGAGTCCGAGCGCCACACCGGAACAGGCAGGCATTCCCGATTCAAGCGCAGCAAGGAAGCGTTCGTCAAGCGGCGGTAGCGGTTTGTTCATTGCACGGCGGATGTCGAGGTCTGCATTAAAGCGGCGGCGCTGTTCCACCGCATCCGTGAGTTCCGTATAGCCGTTGCAAAGTTCAACTTGATTCACGAACAGCTCGAAGCGGCGAGCCCACACGCGACCCTCGGGGTCGGTGTAGGTCTGCGCGAGCGCAGCCTGCGATGGCGGGTAATCAAGAATAAACTCGGGGCCGTTACTCGCCAGCGCGGGCTCGACCAAGAACACCATCATGTAGTCCCACCACTCTTCGCGAGTGAGCGTTTCGCTACCGACAGGCACAGGAACATCACGCACAGCGCAAGCATCTGCAAAGTCCGAAAGCTTTTCGCAGAACGGATCGATACCAGCGTAGTTCTTGAACGCGTCAATCCAGCGGGTGCGGCGCGCGTTTAATTTAGTCCCAATGATTTCGCTCACGAGGTCTTCGACTTCGTCCATGAGCTTTTCTTGTGGCATGCCAACGCGGTACCATTCCACCATCGAAAATTCATTGTTATGGTGGCCACCAAATTCATCTTTGCGGAACGATTTTGTAATCTGGAAAATGTCCCCGAAGTTCGCAGCAAGCAAACGCTTCATGTGAAATTCCGGGCTCGTCATCATGAAGCGCTTCGGGTCTTCGATTTCAAAGTAATCGAGCTGCGGGTCCGTTCCGCCATAGGCAGAAAGCACAGGCGTCTCGACTTCGAGCGCATTACGACGAACAAAGAAATCACGGACCTTGGTCATCAGCGCTTGGCGCTTGATCCAAGTTTCTCGCGAACAGGTGGGCGCAAATGCGCCCGACTTTAAATTTCCCATTTATTCAGCTCCGGCTACACAACGGACCGCAAGATAGAAACTCGGGTCCACCGTGATAGAGCCGACATCCTTGTCAGATGCGAACATGGTGCGGGCTTTTCCGCGAGAATCAGTATCGACATCAGCCGTCCAGAAGTAAGCGCCATCGCCCATTGTCGTGCAGACGCCACTCTTGTTGGCATAGCCACCGAACATGGCCGTAAATGCATAATCGTCGCTGCCGTTGCTCTTGAGCTTGAGCGCAGCTTCGCGGGAACCGCCAGCGTAATCTTCTAGCTTTTTCCAATCGGCATCTGTCGCGAGATGATAGCCATCCGGGCATGCGGTCTTTGCAGCTTCTTGCGTGTAGAGGCGACCGAAAGTCTTGCAGTTTCCATCGTCACGGTCATAGCACATCGAGCCGTCCTTGGCATCGTAATTCAAGTTTTCTACGAACCAATTAACACCGCCGATTTCCTTGACCTTGTAAACTTGTTTGTCACGTTTGTCAACAAAGTTCTTGAAAACCGGGCAGCGCGTGCTGAAGCCTTCGGCAGAAAGAATCGGGTCCACCTTGCCTTTCCATGCGGTACAAAAACGGAACAGTTGACCGCCCGGAAGTGATTTCTTTTCAGCCTTGTGCTTTGCGGCCCAAGTCTTTACGTAGTTCACGCCCGTCACTGCAGTATCGGGAATCGAAAGCACCTTGGCATACTTGCTTGCATAAGCAGCATACGTTCCGGCAACAGACATCGGAGCCTTCCAGAAACCTTCCGTAAGCCCTGTGCGGAGCGCGGCAAAAACCGGAGATGGCTTGTAAACACGAATCGTCTTTTCCACCATCTGCTCCGGATTCTTTTTGCAGTTGACATCATGATCGATTGCCATCAAAGAATTTGCATCCACTTTGCATTGGGCCAAGCACTTTGTTCGTGCAGCGCCCTTCTTGGGGCATGGTTTCCAGACCGTGGTATCGACACTCACGAGAGACTGTTTTGCAAAAGCCTTCGTCTTGACCGCAACCTTGGTCACTTCGTCAAGCGTCTTGAGAGCTTTACCACTCCCCTTTTCAGCATCGGCAAACAAATACTTAATTACACCCGTGCAAGCATTGGCTGCATTTGCCATACCGCAAACTTTTGTTCCAAATCCGTACGAAAATTGTGACGGGCAAGCCGCAAAAGCTTCGTCCGGCATCTGCTTGAAAACTTTAGCGTAAATATTGGACGCATTTTTTGCAGACATCTTGCCGCAATAAATTTCTTCCATTTCACCGGAATCAACAATTTTGCGAACCTTTTTCCAGTTGTTCGAATCGACAGCATTGCGGAGAGCTTCCTGTGCAAACGCTCCCTGAGCCAAAAATGCGGAAACCAAACCCGCCATAAAAATCTTCTTCATCTTTACCTCTTTAACTTCACTGAATCCCTCGCATAGCTCGGGATGACGATTAACCCGTCGTGAAAACCGATTGAATAGTTTTAATATATAACGAATTATAACCAATACTTAACGCAGAAGCAAAAAAATTGTTGCACACTAATAATATTTTACTATTGCAAGCCACCTATTATGTAGGTTTTCTATCTTTGGCACCATGTTTAATGCAGAACTCACACGCAATGAATTCCCGATGCTAGTCGCCGGCGACAAGGAGCAAAAGCCCCTCGCCTTTTTGGACAGCACCGCCACGACCCAAAAGCCCGCCTGCGTCATCGACGTGATGGACGATTTTTACCGCGAGCATTACAGCTCCGTAAAACGCGGAGTGTACCGCCTGAGCGCACGCACCACGGAAGCTTTTGAGAAAACGCGCAAGGAAATTGCGAAGTTCATCAACGCCAAAACCGAAGACGAAATCGTGTTCACCCGCGGCACCACCGAGAGCATCAATCTCGTGGCATGGAGCTATGGACGCAAGTTCTTTAACGAAGGCGACGAAATTTTAATCAGCGCCTTGGAACATCATGCGAACATCGTGAGCTGGCAACTCGTTGCCGAAATGAAGGGTGCAAAAATCAAGGTCATCCCCGTCAAGGACGACGGCGACTTGGATTTGGAAGCACTCCCCAACTTGCTCACGCCCCGCACCAAGATGGTCGCGGTCGCCCATGTGAGCAATTCCGTCGGCACAGTCAACCCGATCGAAGAAATCATCGCCACGGTTCGCAAGCTCGCTCCGCAATCGAAGATTTTGATTGATGCAGCCCAAAGTTCTTCGCATATCAAGATTGACGTGCAAAAGCTCGACTGCGATTTCCTCGCATTCAGCGGTCACAAGATGTACGGCCCGACCGGCATCGGCGTGCTTTACGGCAAGTACGATGTGCTCGACAGCATGCCGCCTTGGCACGGCGGTGGCGAAATGATCAAAAACGTGACTTTCGAAAAGACGACTTACGCCGACGTCCCGGCACGTTTTGAAGCAGGCACACCCGCCATTGCCGAAGTTATCGGCCTCGGGAAAGCTATCGAATGGCTGAACAATGTTGGCCTTGACAATATCCGCCAGCACGAAGAGCAAATCACGCAATACGCATTGAAGCAACTCGCAGAAATCCCGCAAGTGAAAGTTCTCGGCAACCCGAAGGAACGCGGCGCGCTCATCAGCATTACTTTGGACGGAATTGCCGTCGGTGACGCCGCCATGATTCTCGACGAAGAGAACGTCGCCGTGCGCAGCGGGCACCATTGTGCGCAACCGGTGATGGACCGCTTTGGTCTAGACGCCACGCTCCGCTTGAGCTTTGGCGTTTACACGCTCGAACGCGACATCGATCGATTTGTTGCAGGCATCAAGCGCGTGATTAGGTTGTTCGCGTAAGAAAGCGAACAGAAAAAAAATGCGCGAGTGCGGGTCTAGAAACCGCGCACCAAAAATTCAGAAAGCATCGGGTAAAACACCCGATGTTTTTATTTGAACTGTTATATAATCAAATTATTCATAGCAAACCATCGTTTGCAAAATAAAGATTTTTGTCAACGGCTGATTGCAAAATTTCACAAGTTTTACTTTTCAAAAAATTTTGCTTGTATATTGGTTCTCCTAAAATAAATGGAGAACACACTATGGCAAATAAATTTGCACACGATCCGTATGTTCGTTCAGTGCTTAAGGATCCTGTTCGCACCGCTGAACTATTGCGGCTTGCGGCACGCAAGAATTCTAATCTTGCTCAATTCCTCGCAACCGTGAATCTTGATACATTGCAAGAAATTCCCGGAGCATACAGCGACACGATTTCCTTTGGCTACGGGGACTTGGCATTTACCGTAAAGGTAGAATGTGATGAGCCCAAGCAAGCTGAACTTCTTGTCGGCATCCTTGAAGAACACAAGAGCTATCCCGACTACTCGATCATTCCCCAGCTGGTAAAATACTGGTACGAGATCATGGTCAGAAACCAGAAAAATATTCCGACCATTGCCATCGTTCTGTACAACGGGAAGGATCCCTGGAAAATTGAAAAACAGGTCATGTTTCCCAATTATCCTGAATATTATCATAGAATCGGACTTCCGTTTATTTTAGAAGTTGTGGATATCAGCGATATTTTTAGCGAAGATGAGATTTCTAAAATCTCGCCCAAAATCGCACTTGCGCTAGTTGCGTTGAAATACGTTTTTTCTGGAGATAAACTTAAAAAGTATCTGAAGCCAGCCATCGCAGGACTTAAGGCTCTCCCAAAAGACGAAGCGGAAGACTTTCTCACTCAAACTTTTATATATTTACGCAAGTGGTTCAATGGCGAAGCCAAGGAGCAATTCAAGATGGATTTCAAGAAATGCAGTGAAGTTTATGGCTACAAGTCCATTGCTGAAGTGGAAGAAGAAGAACTTGCCGATAAATTTAAAGAAATAGCTAAAGGATTCCTGCGGGAAAATGTAGATGACAAAATTGTTATGCGTCAATTTAACTACACCGAGGATGAAATTCTCCAGCTAAAGGCAGAACTCGCCACAGAAACGGAACGCAAACTCTAACCAATAATAAAAATGGCGGGGTTCAAATCCCGCCTTGAGCATTTTAGCCCACCCACTTTTCCTTAAGCCATTTGCAGAAAAATTCGCAAGATGTGAGACCGTTTGCCTTGCCGTACTTAGCGGGCATGGGCTTATTCCAATGCGGGCTTGACGGATGCATCGTGTAAATGTAATCCTCAATTCCATGAGATTTTGTCCAGTCCCAAAGATTATTGTCTCTCTGCGGGGCGGCAAACCCCTTATATATGACATCCTTAAGATTTGAGAAATGCTCAGAATCTTGAAAAAAGAGAAAATCACAAAAAAGGAGTTCCGTCATGGATTCTTAAAATTATTCCTACAATCAAGAAATAGTTAACATGCTTCTTAAGGTTAACGCAATAAAAGTTTTTATTTTTTTATCCAGTCAATTATCAGTCGGGTATAATCATTTTTGTTCATTCGTTCTGGATGATTTGTAACAAGAATTTTGACCTTTCCCCAATCTGTTAGAATGACTCTTTCCCACCACGGCAGTTGCTTTGCACCACATGCAACCTTTTTCCATTCTTCAGTTAACAATTCTTTCTGAAAAGGAATGTCTTTGAGATGGTTAAAACATAAATTATGTGTATAGAATAAAATATTGAGTGGTTTCAATTCTTGAATTTCTCTCCAGATAACACCGTTTTTCCGGATGCAGTTGTCCAGCATTTCATTTGTTGTAGAGTCCGCATTATTGGTATTTGTGCACTTTACCACATTAGTCAAAACAATTTGGTTCATTCCTGTAGGACCATATAACTGTTGTGCAATTTCCCTTGAATAGGCCCAATATGCCCAGGAACTTTCATTTATCAACCAGTCAATACAATTGTCCATGAAAAAAGCATTCTTTGAGACGGGTGTAGCCTCACCACGATGTGGTTTTCCAACAATCATCAATCGGTATTTAGATTTTCCATAATCTTCACCAACAATCCAAGGCAACAATGGTGTTTTGAACGCTGCATTGCACTTTTGGCAGAACTCGTTTTCAGCAAGTTCCATATTTTCAAAAACAGGAATAAAAATTCGTTTGGTCAAATTCTGCATAAATGCTCCTTAGTGATTGTAAATTTTCAACCCACACGTTCCAATAAAAAATGTAAACAAATTCTCTCTATACTATATAGTCAATGATTGTCTCTTTGATGGTTGAAAAATTTATCGAAAAAAGTATTGATAGACCCAGCCTTACTTTTTGTTTCTTTCTCGAGTTCTGGATTACTCTTTTTATTTATCGACTCAATGATTTGTGAAAACAAATCCATAATTTGTTTTTTTTCTACGTCAAAATGGCCGCTATTTTCTTTGGCAAAAACATCTTCAATTTGATCTTCAATTCTTTCAATCTTTTTGAAATCTCGGCTATTCAGATAATCAAGATTATCAAATACGATATCAAGATGATCTTCCAAAATTTTAAATACTTGAGATTCAAGAGGCTGTTTTTTGATTACCTGATTTTTCAGAGGTACTATAAAGCCATTTATTTCATCAATTGATCTTGATGCTTTTTTAACCTTAGTATCATATTCATTTTGTTTTTCTTCTTCGTTTCGTCTTTTTTGAACAGATTCACATTTCTCTATCGCTTTTACTCGCAGATTCTTTATCATACTCTCTTTTGAATCAGATTGTTTTTTTTCTTCACGCTGCTTAATGTCAATCATTTTTTTCTTAATTGCTGCTTTATTTTTTTCATAAAAGCTAAAGTCAAAGCTTTTCAACAAACTCAAACTCGCTTCATATTTACCTTTATTTTCCATTTCATAATTAATTATGGATACCTTCGTTGTCGCAATTTGATTTCTGTATTTTTCGAGATTGCTTTGTGAAGTAAAAAAAGAGTTTTTTTCATCCAAATATTGTGTGTTTTCATCTTTCAACGTGTTATGAAGATACTCAGCTTTCGTCTCATACAAAGAAACAACACCTTTGGCTGATTCAATTTTATTTTCATCTACATTATTTTTTAGAAAATACTCCGCTATTTTTGTAACACGGTCGTCATATTCTCTTTTAATTCGGTTTGCTTCATTTTCTTTTTTTTGTTCTTTGCTATCGTTTTTGGAAAGATAAGCAAGAATTATTAACCCAAGAAGGATTATGAAGACTCCATACCAACCTGTAAGCCAAATGAACACAACAACAAGAACTAAAAATAAAATTAAGTAAGCCATATTTATACCTCATGCCTTATTAAAAGCTCTTTATTTTTCAAGGTCTCAATCTCTTTGCTAAAAGAGGTTTCAATTTTTAAATATTGAACAGCATCTTCTAGATTTCCTTTAGACTTTTGATAGGCATTGCATAATTCTATTTTCTTATCATCAAGTCTATTCAAAATGTCAGAAATCAAAGCATACTGATTTGCATCATTGATACACGCACGTCGATCATCTTCCAAGGATTCTATACGTTTATCCAATAATTCACACTGACTAGAATAGAATTCATCCACAATTTTCAATCGATTCTCATAGAATGCTTTCTTATCGCTGAATTCTTTTTCTGCTTTTTTTATCAAACGGATAAACAATTTATATTGTTTTTCAATTTTAAACCTTTCTTGACGATTCTGTTCTTTAAGTATTTTTAGCTGTTGTTCATTTTGCATCTTCTGCATTTTTTCTTCATGAGCAAATAGCTGTGGTTTTATATCATTTTCCAGAGCTTTCAATTGTAACTGATAATTTGCTTGCTTTGTTTTCTCCATCAAATTGAATGGAGCCATTACAATAGAGCCGACAGCATTGATTGCAGAGGATGCAATGCTACCGGCACTACTCAAAACAGCAGATGCAACATTTGTAATGCCCGATACAGCAGTTGTAGCTGTATTAGCGTCACCGATATCTCCGATTACCTCAATTGCTCGAATTGCAAATGTATTCGATTTATCTAAATCTTTTGACATCTAGAACTCCTTTTTTTTAATAAAAAATCTTTGAATAATTTACAATTCGGTTGATTATTTCTTGTTCCGATTTTCCTTGTGGATGGGGGACCACTAAACAATGATGCGTTTTTCCAGATTCACCCACTAAAGTAAACTCTCCGGTAGATTCATTTTTTGATTTCAGCTGACCGCGAGGTTCCCAACGCTCGAAAAATCGACCAACGCCTTTATTTTCGCCTTCATACATTCCTGTTAAAAATACAGAAATACAAGGATCTAGATCATCCATTTCAGCAAGTAGCAATTCCGCACATTCATTTATTTGCGCACTTCGCAGGCCCTGTGTGGTACCGTCTTTGGTGCGAAAGTTGATTTTGTATAAATCACTCCAATAAAAATCATGGAATATATTGGCTCCATAAGGCTCGTTTCTCATCAAAGCTAACGAATGCCCGACAGTTCGCCAAAATGCAGAACTATCAAAATAATATCCATTCTTGTCTTTTAACCAATCTAATGTGTCAAATTCGTAATCCGACACCCTTGGAATTTCGTTCTGCCCAAGACCATTGGCATCTCGACCAACAAATAAAGGCAATCCCTTTTTAAATCGAGATTTTTCACCAACAAAATGTGTGGGCAAAATGCCTAGATTTTCTCGTTCCTTCAGAGAATAAGCCTTTTCATACAAGATTTTATATAAGTTTTTAACATTCGAATCCATATTTGCCTCTGTATGGAGTATTTTTTAGCAATCCTTTCTTTACGCAAAGAAAAGGCCTTACATCATTCATCGTCTTTGTCTTTATCTTTCTTCTTATCTTTTATCTTTTTTGCGGCAGCACCAATGCCAATTATGGCAAGGGCCCCCCATGCTATAATTTTTTTTGCGCAATCAATAATTTCTCTTTCGTCAGCGGTGCTCATGGTTGCCTCCTATTAGAAGTTGTTCCTTTTTGAATTCAACAATATTGTCACATTGGGCTTCAATAGCCGTCAAAACCTTTACCGAAGATTCAAGTTTTTCTTTGAAGGATTTGTTCCAGTACTCCTTTTTCTCTTTTCCATGAGTCTGGTTCTGCAAAGAAAGTAGTCGTTCTTCTGTGAAGAAATTTTGAATTTCATTTCTGATTCTATTCGATTCTGCAGCAAGAGCAGGAAGTTCTTCCGATTCCTGAAGCAATAACAACTTTATCTGCCAGGATTCAAACAATGCTGGAATATGATTGACAACCCTTTCCATTTGCTGTTTTGCCTTTTTTACAGAATCCCATTTACTCAAATGTTCGCATTTATAAACTTCGTCTTTCAGAGAGCGACTGATTTCATTTTCTCCAGTGCAAGATAAATCAATAGCATTTACCAACATATGCTTTTTCATGGCATCATTTTCTATATGAGATGCAATAAATAATTCGTTTTTTGCGGAATCAATTTTAGCAAAGCGATCATTCCATTGGCCTTGATATACATCTTCAATAGACTCCTGCATATTTTCCAATTGTTCTTGAATTTTAGCCAATTGTTGCGACAAAGAAGCCATCGCCACCGCCATCGCAGGATTTCCTGAAGGCAAAAAACGCTCCTCCAAATCAACATGGCCTGAAAGTTTACCTGCAGAATTTCGATACACAGGAGATAAAGCGTCTTTCGCAGAATTTTGGACTAAATGCGCTTTTGTTTTTGCAATTCGTTCCATTGATTTTTTTGTAACACAATAAATTTTTTCGCCTTTATTTTGCTCTTTTAAAAAATCAACAACAGCAGGACCATAACGCTTTACGAAATCAAAAAAAACTTCAAGCTTTCGAGAGGCAACATCTTTAATCGTATCAGATTTTTCATCCATAGCAACAAAGCTATTGATAGCCGAATCATTCTCTTGAAGAAGTTTCAAAAGAGCATTTTCGTTAGAATTTTTCTCTTTTCTCATAAAGGGCAACTCCTTTTATTAATCTTAGCCTTCGCCAATATCATCAAAATTGTAGCTTTCTTCCCAATCAGGATCTTGATCTAAGCCCATTGTTTTTGCATAATCATTAGGACCATACCCACAGGCTCGTGCGAGTCTTTCTCCTTCAGAAAGCCTACGTTCTTCACATAAATCATGTTCTCCACCTTTAGGGCATGGCATGCATACGCCATCTTCAAAGTCTTTAAACTTTTTCCTGCATTTTGTACAATAAAAAGTCATATTTTTCCCCTTATTGGTTAAGCTTGTGATTTTATAAAGTCAGTCAATATTCTTACAGGTTTCTCGCATCTTCCGTTAAGTTTTGCCGTATATACGAATATACATCCATCAAACGACAATAAATGTCGTCTGACTCTGTTACTCCCCTAAATAACTCCGTCTGTAACCTCCAACACATTCCACAAAAAAAAGCGTGGAGTTAGTGCTATTACTCATTCAAGGTTCGGCAAAACCATCACGGAATAAATGCAAAAACCCACGCCAAGTGGCGTGAACCTATGCATCTTAGTCTTCCGTGAAACAAAATTTTGCCGATTCTGAATGAAAGCCAAGAGCAAAGCTCAAACTTATGTCAAAAACGCGATTGCCTTATAAAAACCTCTTTTTGCTCAATATAATCAAATTTTTACAAGGTGAGCGTGCAAAAGTGCGCTTTTGCTAAAATTCAGCCTTTTTTCGCTATTTTAGCTAATCAAATTTTTGATTTTGAGCAAAATATGGCAGTTTTCGCAAAATTTTGAAAAATAGCTATAGTTTTTACCTTTCAACGCGGACGGTTTCACAAATATTCAACCCGCAGTAGGCTGAGTCATTGACGAAGCCCTCAAAACAGATCCATCGACTTCGCTCAGGATGACAAAAAAATCACATCCCCAACAGGTTCGTCACGAGTTTTACCATGGTTTCTTTTTCTTCGGGTTTGCTTTCGGCGATGAGGAGCGTGAGCGCCACGAGTGTTCCGTCGGCAATAATCTTCGAGCCATCTGCTTTGTAGAGGATTCCGTTCCGCGATAAGAACCAAAGGAAAACGAAAGCCGCGATACGCTTATTGCCATCAACAAAGGAATGGTTCTTGACGACCAAATAAAGGAGCATTGCCGCCTTGATTTCTGCTGTTGGGTAGAGTTCTTTGCCGTCAAATGTCTGATAGATTTGTCCGAGCGAACTTTTAAACGAGGCGTCTTTTTCTGTGCCGAAAATATCGCTATCATTGAACATTTCTTTAAGGACGGCAATGGCTTCCATTGCCTCTTCGTAGGTGATGCGTTCGGCAGCAGTGGCCGCTGAGCTCTTTGGGAACGCAAGCTGTTCATGGTCGTAGCGGTCGAGTGTTTCGAGCGCGGGTTTAAAGTCGCGAATGACATCTGCAATTATCTGTTTTTCACAAATATTCATAGAAAATCCTTTTTTAAAGTTTTATTATAGTCATTTACGAACAATCTCGCACGCACCGGATTGAACACGCGAAGGAGTCTGCATTTCGTCTGCTTTCGATGTGGGCGCTGTTCGTGAAGTTGTACAAAACAATGCGATATGTCCAAAAATCAAAATCATTTGCAATCCAGAATGAAGCCGATTTCCATTGTTCAACGAGTGCAAAATCTTGAACATACCCGGTTGGCAATGCCGAAAAATGGAACGGATCCGCTTTTTCGTTAGGCGCGTATCCGCAAAGAAAATCGTCATCCAATTCCCAATCATTTTCTGACTTCAAAAACTTTCCTGCAGATGCAAAGACGATATCATTTTCGATATCATCAGAACGCGAACTGTGAATATTTCGGAAGAGGCGAACCCAATCTTTCAATGACGGGATTCGCCAACCATCGGGAGCCAATCTGTTGAAGTCCTGCAAAAAGTACAATAGCCCATATTTTTTCGATTTTGATTCACTGCGACAAATAGGGGCGACGGCACCTTCGCTTTTGTAGCGCAGATTTTCAGCCATCCAAATTTGATTTCCGATTGTTACTGTTTTATATGTTTCGTCATCGCGTCTATCCGTAAAAAAGTCCATAGTGCTAACCTCAAAAGGAATCATCTTTTTAATATAGCACCGCTACACGACAATTACTGTCGCGTAGCATTTCCCCAAAAACTTTAGTGTAACAGGTAAGGAATTTTCCCTACTTTATCCTATCGCCGCAGAATTCTTGGCGACCGCATTTTTGGCAGTGCGCTCCCATCCAGAGCGTATCGAATTGCTCGATGGCGGCTTCGACGATTTGCGGGTCGTTAGTGAGGATTCCCGCTTCGAAATTGCGGCGCAGGGAACTTTTCATGCCGATGCCGGCTCCTGTCAAGTTTGCAGAGCCGATGTAGGCGGTTTCCAAATCGAATATCATCATTTTGAAGTGTACTCGCGGGCACATGACGCGTTCCAAGTCTGTCGCAAGAATGCGGTAGCGGTCGAAATCTTCGCGGAAGTTCGGGCCGGGTTCTTTGGCGTGGACGAGTCGCACGCCGACACCGCGTTTGAGGAGTGCCGCCAACTGGCCGAGCAGAGGAATCGATTCGCCGTCCTGTTTTACATAGACGTCCTTGATGTCGGCGGTTCCGATCCATAGCGTTTCGCGGACGGTCGCGATTCGCGAAATGACTTCGGTGTAATGATCTTCGTTGGCGATGTACTTGGTAAAGGTCGGCATGTTTTAAAATATACAAAAACAACACGACATTTATTGTCGTCTGCTTTTTATATATTGTATTGAAGAAGCATGCCTATGCGGGCATAACATTCTTTTTGGATCCTTCGACTTCGCGCTTTTGGCGCTTCGCTCAGGATGACACGCAAAAGGAGGCTTTATGGAGAATTTGACTCGTGGCGAGCGCATGGTGCGTATTTTTGTGTTCCTGTTGGCGCACTATAACAACCGTTATTCCGTAACAGAAATTATGCATAACATGGATATTCCCGAAGGGGAATTGCGGAACGTGCAGCGAGACATGTTGGCGCTTATCGATATTCCCGGCGGATATATCGAACGCCATACGGAATACGGCAAAATTTATTATCAGGCAAATGTTCCAAAAGCGGACAAACTTGTTTTCCCGGAATTTAGCGATACGTTGTTGCACTTGGTTTTCTTGAAGCGTATTGCTAATATTTATCCGGCCTCCGCTTCGCTTGTTACTGATTTGACTGTGCAGATTAGCGGGAACCTCCCGAAGAAATCGCAGGACACGCTTTCGCAGCTTTCGTCGGCGCTGAACAATCGCATTCTTTTTATGGGTTCGGCTCCTGGAGTTGACGAGGACTCGACTAAAAACTTGTACACAATTTTGCGGGCGATTCGCGAGCACCGCAAAGTTCAAGTGCAGTACACGGACAATTGGGGGAATGTTACGGACAAGCCCCGTGTGCCGTTGATGGTTGTTGTGCATCAAGGAGACATCTACATTGGATGTGTTTCGCAGAGCCATCCGGGATCGACTTATGCTTTAAAGCTTTGCCGAATCAAATCAGCAAAACTTACGCGTGAGCAGTTTGTAGAAAATCCAAAGGATGTCGAATCTCTGCGAACCAGAATCCGTTCCGGAGCGCTTTTGCTCGGTGAACAATCTCCGAAATCCGAAGATGTATCTATTTTATTTAAAAAACAAATCTGGAATACGCTCAAGGAACGTCCTTATCACCCGTCCATGCATATAGAAGAACGCAAGAACGATTTGCGCGTGACGATGAATGTAGAAGTGAACGACATGCTCAAGCAATGGGTGATGTTCTTTGGGAATATTGCGACGGTGGAAAAGCCGCAGAAATTGCGGAATATGATTCTTGAGACTGCGAAACAGCTAGTGCAAAAGTACGAGTGAAGTTCTGTACCTTCGTAAGCTTCATTCATACATTTTTGCAACGGGGTTTTAGGGGTGTCCCCTAGGCGAGGGGGTGACGGATGGTTCGACAGGCTCACCAACCTTTTTCTCTTGCAATAGCCTGCCGAAACAGGAGGCAGGGGGATTCTCCCCCCCCTTTTTTCTTATTAGAGAGGATTTTGCGCTTTTCCAAGCGTTTTCCAGACGATTTTCACGCGTTTTTCGGTCAAAAAAGGCTTGTTATTACAAAAATCAACGTCTTGTTATAGCTAACGACTATAGGAAACGCATTTTTCTTAAAAATTTTTATAATTCTCCCTATTTTCCTATTGGACTAGTAGGATTAAGTTTTTAAATTAAACCCGTCAAATGAACGAGGCGCTCCGAAAAGAGAAAGCCTGGAGGATTTCCGCTATGCGATGTCGAATGTGTAACCAAAGCAAAGGTGGGCGGGCCTAATACCGCCAAAATTTAACGCTCAGGATTGAGCAAAACTTTTAACAATCGCGTCGCTCGACGCCAACAGTTATAAAACGATCGAGCGATTGCGATATTTCGCGCCAAGGCGCACAAGGGATTATAATAATATGACGACTCAGAACAAGCTCCATTTCGAAACTCTTCAGCTCCACGTTGGTCAGGAACAGGCAGACCCGGCAACCGATTCCCGCGCAGTTCCTATTTACCAGACCACCTCTTACGTGTTCCACAGCGCCCAGCACGCTTCTGACCGTTTCCACTTGAAGGATGCAGGCAATATTTATGGCCGCCTCACCAACACCACGCAGGACGTTTTCGAAAAGCGCATCGCTGCTCTCGAAGGTGGTATCGCAGGCCTCGCAGTCGCTTCTGGTGCAGCAGCTCTTACTTATGCCATCACGGCTCTCGCTCGCAAGGGTGACCACGTGGTTGCACAGCGCTCCATCTACGGCGGCACCTACAACCTCTTGGAACATACGCTTTCCAAGTTCGGCATTGAAACGACTTTCGTCGACATCCACAACTTGAAGGAAGTCGAAGGCGCTATCAAGGACAACACGAAGCTCGTCTTTATCGAAACGCTCGGCAACCCGAACTCCGACATCCCGGATATCGAGGCCATCTCCGAACTCGCTCACAAGAACAAGATTCCGGTCGTGATCGACAACACCTTCGGTACTCCGTACTTGATTCGTCCGCTCGAACATGGTGCCGACATCGTCGTGCATTCTGCAACGAAGTTCATCGGCGGTCACGGTACGACTCTCGGCGGCGTGATTGTTGACGGTGGCAAGTTTGATTGGGCTGCATCTGGCAAGTTCCCGCAGTTCACCGAAGTGAACCCGAGCTACGGCGTGCCTTTCACGGCAGCAGCTGGCGCAGCAGCTTACATCGTTTACATCCGCGCTATTCTTCTCCGTGACGAAGGTGCAGCAATTTCTCCGTTCAATGCATTCCTCCTCTTGCAGGGCACTGAAACGCTTTCGCTCCGCCTCGACCGCCATGTGGAAAATACCAAGAAGGTTCTCGAATTCCTCTCGAAGCACCCGAAGGTCGCTAAGGTCAACCACCCGAGCTTTGCAGATCATCCGCAGCACGCTCTCTACCAGAAGTACTTCCCGAACGGTGCCGGTTCCATCTTCACGTTCGATGTGAAGGGTGGCCAGGCAGAAGCCTTCAAGTTCATCGATAGCCTCAAGATTTTCAGCCTGCTCGCAAACGTTGCCGACGTGAAGAGCCTCGTGGTTCATCCGTACACGACGACCCACTCCGAACTCACTCCGGCCGAACTTGCCGAAGCTGGTATCTCTCCTGCAACGATCCGTCTCTCTATCGGTACGGAACACTACGAAGATATCATCAACGATCTCAAGCAGGCTTTGGACGCAATTTAATCAAGTAAACAGTAGGTAGTGGTTAGTAAACAGGATTGCAGTCATCCTCGCTTCGCGAGGAACCATACTTTTCTCGATAACTGTATGGATTATCCTTCGGAGAATGACAATCCCTAACCACCAACCACTAGCCACTAAGCACTTTTCAAAAAAAAGGATTCTACCATGTCAAAAATTTACGCATCTGCTGACCAACTTATCGGCCACACCCCCCTTCTCGAACTCTCCAACATCGAAAAGGAAAATGAACTTCAGGCAAAGATCATTGCCAAGCTCGAATATTTTAACCCGGCTGGATCTGTCAAGGATCGTATCGCAAAGGCGATGATTGACGATGCCGAAGCTTCAGGCAAGCTTAAGCCGGGTTCCGTGATTATCGAACCGACTTCTGGTAACACTGGTATCGGTCTCGCTTCCGTCGCAGCTGCTCGCGGCTACCGTATCATCATCGTGATGCCGGAAACCATGAGTATCGAACGTCGCCAGCTCATGAAGGCTTACGGTGCAGAACTTGTTCTCACCGAAGGTGCCAAGGGCATGAAGGGCGCTATCGCTCGTGCAACGGAACTTTCACAAGAAATTCCGAATAGCTTTATCCCCGGCCAGTTCGTGAACCCGGCAAACCCAGCTGCTCACAAGGCTACGACCGGTCCGGAAATTTGGGAAGATACGGATGGTAATGTCGATATCTTTGTCGCAGGCGTTGGCACTGGTGGAACTGTTACGGGTGTTGGTGAATTTCTCAAGTCCAAGAATCCGAATGTGAAAGTTGTTGCAGTTGAACCGGAATCTTCTCCGGTGCTTTCCAAGGGCACGGCTGGTCCGCACAAGATCCAGGGTATTGGCGCAGGCTTTATCCCGGATACCTTGAACACCTCCGTCTATGACGAAGTGCTCCCAGTCAAGAACGAAGACGCATTTGCCGCAGGCAAGGCAATCGCCAAGGCAGAAGGCATCCTCGTCGGTATCTCTTCTGGTGCAGCCCTCCACGCCGCAATCGAACTTGCAAAGCGTCCGGAAAACAAGGGCAAGACCATCGTCGCACTCCTCCCGGATAGCGGCGACCGTTACCTCTCCACTCCGCTCTTCGCTGACTAATTGAGTTTGAATCGGTATGTACTTCGCGGTTCCATTCGCCTCGCAGTAGAAACCGAAAATATCCTTAAGATGACATATCATTGAGTGAAAACGCTAGAAGGTTCCATTCGCCTATCTAGCGTTTTGTTTTTTTTGCGCGTCATCCTGAACGCAGTGAAGGATCCAGTTACATAATTGACAAAGGCTTACAAATGTCACAGAAAAAGCGTGTTGCCGTTGGATTATCGGGCGGAGTCGATTCCGCCCTTTCGGCGTATTTATTGAAGAAGCAAGGGTACGATGTAGTCGGCATGACGATGGCGACTTGGGACGGTTCCGTGAACATGCCCGCCGTCGAAGGACGCGAAGGGTGCTACGGTCCAAGCGAAGACAAGAACATCGAAGAAGCAAAGCTTGTCGCGGAACGCCTTGGGATTCCGCATTACGTTGTTCCGGTCGCCGAAGAGTACAAGCACCGAGTTCTCGATTATTTCCGTGCGGAATACCGTGCCGGGCGAACGCCGAATCCGTGCGTGCGATGCAATCAGAATATCAAGTTCGGAGCACTGTTGCATGCGGCCCGCAAGATGGGAATCGAGTTCGACTATTTTGCGACAGGGCATTACGCACGCCTCGACTTTATCAATCCGGATGTTCCTTTCTTGTACGAAGCGTTTGACGAGCACAAAGACCAAACGTATTTTCTTTCGCGACTCACGGCAGAGCAACTTTCGACGGTGATTTTCCCGCTAGGCGGAATGCAGAAAGCCGAAGTGAAAGCGCTCGCCAAGGAAATCGGCTGGGATGATTTTGCCACGAAACGCGAAAGCCAAGACTTTATTGAATGCGGCGATTATTCTGTGCTGTTCGACGAAAGCGACAATGTGCCCGGAGATTTTGTCGATGTGAACGGCAAGGTGCTCGGGCAGCACAAGGGAATCGTGCATTACACTATCGGGCAGCGCAAGGGACTCAACATCGGCGGGCAAGCGGAACCGCTTTATGTCGTGGCGATTGACGCACACAAGAATCAGGTAGTTCTTGGTCCGCGAAGTGCCTTGAGCTGCGAAGAAGTTTCCGCCGTCGATTTGAACTTGATGGTTTCGGAATCGTCGCCATTATTGAAGGAACCGCTCACGGCCCACATCCGCCTCGGGCATAAAGGCGCTACGGCGAGAATTACGGAACTCGATACCGCCGCCGGCAAGATCCGCGTACGATTTGACGAACCGCAATTTGCATCGGCACCGGGCCAAGTGCTCGTGCTATATGCGAAAAACGGAGTCGTCGCCAGCGCGATAATCGATAAGTAAAAGCACAAAGTCAAGGCCAAAAAGCCTTGACTTTTTTATTCTAAGACATTCCTCTCGGACGGTCAATAGAATGTTCATTCGCATTTTTGCAGAATGTCGCCTGTCGTTTGCGTATTTGTCGCAATTCCATGCAAACAGTTGTTGGCTAAATAAACGGCCAGCAATCCGACCCATTGATTTTCATTTTCGGCTTTTATATATTTCCATACGGATCCACAGAGGATGCCATCCGGCCTAGCCGGGCGTTATTATATCGATTGGCTATATTCTAACAATCAACAAATAGGAAACTCATGGCAAGACCCATCAGAGAAACCCCTATGTTGACGCCCTTGGCGTCCGCCTATTTGCTCGATCATAAAATTATGCAAGCATAATTTTGCGACACTCGCTTACAGGCTATTGTTCGGCGAGGATGCTCGTCGGTTTATCGCCCGTATGCAGGAGAGGCACCCCGAAACTCCAGAAGCTCGTGCCCGCCGCTTACGGAACTATGAAATTTTCCAAAAAGCATTTGAAGAAGGCATGCGTGAAAAACGCGCCCGCGAAGCAGCAAACGGAGGTGTGGACCCATGGTTCAAACATGTGGAATTTCCGAAAAATTTAAAATTGTAAGATTGTCTCCCACAAACGCAGTTGAGAATTTCGACTGCGGAGACAGAGACTTGAACGACTATATAACAAATAGAGCCTCTTTGTTCGACCAATACATGCTGGCTGTAAGCTATACATGTATTGATTCGGGCACTAAACAAATCCTAGCATATTTCAGCCTCGCAAACGACAAAATAGCGACAAGCGATTTTCCGAGCATGACAGAATTCAACAGATTCCGTCGCAAGCAAGGATTTCCAAACGAGAAAAGACTCAAAAGTTACCCCGCTGTAAAACTCTGCCGCTTAGCAGTGGACGAACATGCAAAAGGAAATCAATTAGGCTCTGGGTTGCTCGACTACATCAAATCCATGTTCGTCATCAACAACAAGACAGGATGTCGCTTTATAACGGTGGATGCCTACTTGTCAGCAATCCCGTTTTACGAAAAAAACCTGTCCCTTGCGAGGCAGGTTTTTCACTTTGAGATAGTTGGCAAAAAAAGTTTTAAATGGAGTAGTCCTTTTCCATCATGCCGTAGTCGATGAGAATTTGTTCCAAGCGGTCCTGCGTCATCGGCGTTGGGATGGTAAAGAGTTCGTTATTGTCGATGTTCTTGGCAAGTTCGCGATAGACGTTAGCTTGGCTGCAATTCGGTTCGAAGTCAATCACGGTCTTCTTGCGAATTTCGGCCTGCTGCACGATGTTGTTGCGCGGCACATACTGAATGAGCTGCGTGTTGAGTTCCTTGGTGAAAGCACGGAGCAAGTCGAGTTCGTTATCAACGTTACGGCTGTTGCAGATGATACCACCGAGACGCACTTCACCACGTTCGGCATACTTGGCGATACCCTTACAGATGTTGTTTGCAGCGTAGAGGGCCATCATTTCGCCAGAAGCGACAATGTAAATTTCCTTGGCCTTACCTTCACGAATCGGCATAGCAAAGCCACCGCACACCACGTCACCGAGCACGTCATAGAAAACGTAATCGAGATCTTCAGTGTAAGCGCCAAGCTGTTCAAGCATGCTAATAGAAGTAATAATACCACGGCCAGCGCAACCCACACCCGGTTCCGGGCCACCGGATTCCACACAACGAACGCCCTTGAAGCCAACCTTTTCAAGGTCAGAGAGCTGAATTTCGGTCTTGTTGTCGCGAATGGTGTCGAGCACAGTTTTCTGATGAAGGCCGCCGAGCAAAAGGCGAGTAGAGTCAGCCTTGGGGTCGCAACCGACAACAAGAACATGCTTACCTTGTTCAACAAGGCCTGCGGTCAGGTTCTGGGTCGTGGTAGATTTACCGATGCCGCCCTTACCATAAATAGCGATTTGACGTAACTTCTTTGACATTTTTGTCTCCTTAGGTTTTTAAATTTCCTACAGAAACGCTAGGTAGAGGCAATTGTAGAATTATCGTCAACCCTTTTCAATATTTTTTCAACCCATTTCGTCATAATTTTTCTTTTTTCATCGCTGTTATAACTTTGCTTTATGGCAGCGTTAACCCTGCATCTATGGCAAGCAAACAAAAAACACTTTTTTTTAATTTTCGACACCATTTAGGTATTGTCGTACCCTATTGCACTTTTTAAATTATGCGGGACTTCAGAACAGAAGTAAAAATTTAAGTGATAACAGAACGCTAGGTAACCGTTCAATTTTTTTCACATAAACTAATCTGATACGCCGGAAGTTTAACCTCGTTGGAATTTCACCTTCACGGTCTATCAATTCTTTTGCCCTGTGAGGTTTTATGGCAGTAGATCAAGAAACAGTTTTTAGAGAGCACCCTTGTTTTGGCGCGTGTAAAAACAAAAGAGGGCGCATTCACCTACCCGTTGCTCCGGGTTGCAACATTGAATGCCGTTTTTGCGACCGCCGCATCAATGAAGATGCGCAAATTCCGGGAAACACAAGTAAAGTAATCAAACCAGAAGAAGCATGCGGTTACATTCGCAAGGCTCTTGAATACGTTCCAGAACTTACCACAGTGGGTATTGCAGGCCCAGGCGACACGCTCGCAACGCCTTTTGCACTAGACACTTTCCGTCTAGTCAAAAAGGAATTTCCGAATCTTCTGCGTTGCATGAGCACGAACGGACTTTTGCTGAACGACAAGGCAGACGAAGTCATTGATGTGGGCATCGACACGCTTACAGTAACGGTAAACGCCGTTGATCCAGAAATCGAAGCGATGATCAATGCTAGAATTTTTTACCACGGCAAAACCTACACAGGTGTCGAAGCCGCTGAAATCTTGATTCACAACCAGATTGAAGGCATCCGCAAGGTTGCAAAAAGCGGAACGCTTGTCAAGGTGAATACGGTTCTTTGTCCAGGCATCAACGACCAACACATCGAAGATGTTGCCGCTACAGTACGCGACGCAGGAGCAATCATATACAACATTATTCCGCTGATTCCGCAGAACGGATTCAAGGACATTCCCGCCCCGACTCCCAAAGGTCTCGCTATTGCACAAGAACAGGCTGGAGTATTCATCAACGTATTCAAGCATTGCGCCCATTGCCGTGCCGATGCTGTTGGCGTTCCCGGCGTTTACGATGTCGGAGCACAAATCTACATGGACCGCATTCGCGTAAAGGAGACATTCTCTCATGGCTAAATACAAAGTAGCAGTCGCCACAAATGATGGCATTAATGTCAATGTCCACTTTGGACATGCCGCAGTATTCGATGTATATGAAGTCGATGATGTGAGCGGTCATTACGAAAAAATTGAATTGCGCCAAAAGCCGGAACATTGCGACGGTTCTTGCGGAGATGGTAATTGCGGGTCACGCAATCCAGAAGGCTCTTCGATGTACTCGGCAGCAAAGAATGTATCTGACCTAGAATATGTTCTTTGCTCACAAATCGGTCCGCATGCCATTCAAGCACTGGCTCGTTTTGGCGTGCGCGCATTCGATATCGCGCTCCCTATTGACGAAGCAATTGCCAAGATTAACTTATATAGAAGCAAAATCGCACAGCGAGCTTCAAGGCTCAAGGGCGACACAATATAAAGTCGTATAACTAGTTATAAAATTTCAATATAGGTCAAACAGAAATTTTTACTTTCGGGAAAAAATTTTCAAAAACCTCTTGACGCGAAAAAAGAAGTGATACTATATTTAAACCTACAAAATTAATAGGATTACAAAAAAAATGTTCCAATCTTTCAAAACCATCTGTTGTTCCGTTTGTTGTTTTAGACGATGTTGAACGAGCATCTGGTTTTTAGACGATTCTATCTATTTAACTGAATCCCGCTCGTTCCTTACGCAGCGGGATATTTTTTTTCTTAAAAAAGGATTTTTCAAAATGTCAAACTTCAACAATATCGAAACTAAACTCATTCACGGCGGCATTGACGGCGACAAGACAACAGGAGCAGTAAATGTCCCTATCTATCAGACTTCCACCTACAAGCAATCCGGCCTTGGCGAGAATTCGGGATGGGAGTATTCCCGCACGGGCAACCCGACTCGCGCGGCTTTGGAAGCGCTGATTGCAGAACTCGAAGGCGGTGTTGCCGGTTTTGCGTTTGCAAGCGGCATGGCAGCCACTTCAACGGTTCTTTCGCTCTTTAAACAAGGCGACCGCATCATTATCTCGAGCAATG
>CAMUYW010000026.1 GCA_947165045.1 uncultured Fibrobacter sp.
AATGCACGACGATCCGCAGAGCAAGATCAACCGTCCGCGCCAGATTTACACCGGCAAAACGGAACGCGCTTGGATCGACCGCGACAAGCGATAAGCTTTTAATGGCTATGAAAACGGCTCTCGGAAATGCTCCGGGAGCCTTTTTGTATGGTGAAAAGATTTGTTCTTAGATTACTTTTTGATGGCCGGTTGTTCGCGATTGCAATAGCAAGTCGACCATCTCGTCCCAATGTTCCAGCACGACCTTGCCGATGGCGGGGTCGTACATTACGCCCAGGTTCTTTTCAATTTCACTACGGCAGTAGTCGAGCGACATGGCGTCACGATAAACGCGCTTGCTGGTCATGGCATCGATCGAGTCTGCGATGGCGATGACGCGGGCGCCTATAGGAATGTCTTCGCCCTTGAGGCCTTCTGGGTAACCGCGGCCGTCGTATCGTTCGTGGTGATGCAATACAATCTGTACCATTTCATGCGTGTAGTTGGACTGCATTAGGATTCTTGCGCCGATGACCGGGTGCTGCTTGATGATTTCAAATTCTTCGTCCGTTAGTTTTCCCGGCTTTCCAAGCACGCTATCGACAATGCCCATCTTGCCAATGTCGTGCAAAAGCGCTGCATGCGTAATGAGCGTTATGGAGCTTTCCGAAAGGCCGAGAGAGCGTGCAATCAGTTCCGAGTATGCCTTCACGCGTTCGGAATGGTTTGCTGTATAGGTGTCCTTTGCTTCGACTACCGAAATCAGGCAAGAAATTAAATCTTTGAGGTTCTGGTTTTCGCTGTTGGTTGCCGGCTTGTGGTAACGCACCTTGTCGCGGTACATGTTCAAGTCGGCTTCCATTTTCCAGTCGCTAATGGACTTGCGGACTCCGTTGTCGTTGCACAATCGGCTCTTGCCCACGGCAATTGACAAATGGTACAGCGCCGTCTTGTTGTATTCCTGGATTTCCTTTTTCAAATTAGAGGCTAGCTGGAAATGCGATTCTAGCGGTGCGTGGGTAATGACTGAAAATTCGTCGCCACCGATTCTAAAGCAATTTCCGTTGCTGCCGTATGCGCTTTTGATGGCGTTTGCGGTGGCGATGATTAGCGCGTCGCCAGCCTGGTGACCAAAGGTGTCGTTTGCGTATTTGAGGCCGTTCACGTCCATCAAGAACATGGTCCAATTCTTTGCGTCGGAATCTTCTTGATTGATTGTATTTAGAAGTGCGTCGAAGGCTAGTCTGTTTTCGAGTCCCGTCAAGCTGTCGGTCGTTGCGACATCTTGCAAGTGCTCGTTCATCACGCGTAACTTACTGTTAATCTGTTCGAGCTCGAACGAGGTTTCGCGAATGAACGTTGCCATGCGGGCGGCAAGTGGCAAACGGGTGGACTTTTGGGGGTGAAAAGTCTCACTCTTGGGACGCTCGCGCTTTACAATAGGGCCTTCGCGCATCGATGCGATGACGAGCGTGATGTTGTGCTGGTTCAAATGCCCTTTTTCGCGCAAGAATTCACCGTGCGAGAAAAATCCCGTACTAGACGCAAGCCCCTTGAACGGCGCGATTTCGTAAGTCGGTTCGTGTTTGGACCAGAACGCCTTTCGCGCGGCGCAGGAGAAAATGTGCAAAACTTCGGGAGCGAACTGTTCGCTGTTTTCGCTTTCGGTCTTGATCTTTTCGACAATCAACTGCGGTTCGCCATACGACAGGCGGACAATCGAGCCCTCGTCTATGTCCGAAGACATGGTGAGCGATCCGTCCGGATTGCTTGCGCCAGCGGCACGCACGATAGAAATTCCGTTGTGCTCGTAGAGCATCGGGAATTCGAGCGCATTGTAGAAGAAGTTGTTGTCGTTCTTGATGTTCAGGTACTTGTTATAAACTTCGTAGGCGGGGATGCTGCCCAATTCGTAAAGCACGTTGCCTTCGGAACGTGTCACATGGAAGTTGCGTCCGATGGGCTTCCAACCGCTAATCTTACGGGATTCCACATGAAAATCTGGACCGCCATAGAACACCACCAAAAGACCGGTCTTGGTAAAGCCGCCTACCGAAGAAAAAATGCAGGAGTTTGGGCTGGTGATGTCGGGGGAGCAGACGATGCCGCCAAAAACCTGGATGTCAGGTGCCAAGGCGTCGAGCCCTTCGCAAAGAAGCGTTGTCGAGAACTGCGCGATGCAGTGGTAGATTTCGACAGCCTTTACCCAAGGATTTTGGTTGGCCTCTTTCACGATTTCGTTTGCAATTTCGTTGATGGATTTTTTGGAGAAGTCGTACTGATAAATTTGGAATTTTGTGGTCGGCTTTTCGAATATGATAGCGGACACTGAAATGTCGTTCGCTTTTTCGCAGTCGGCGATGTTTCCGCTGGTCGAGTTGCCGAACCACGGCGTATTGGGGAAGACGCGTTCCAGCGTGTTCCAAACGGGGGCTAGCTTTTCTTGCTCCAGCTCTTCGGAATGGATTTGGAAACATACGCTTGGCGAACCATGTTCTTTGCACCAAGCACTAAATAGAGCGAGTTCGTTTTCGAAAGTTACAGTATCTTTAAAGGCGAATACTCTGTTTTTCATGTCAATTTCCCCTTCCGATTATACCGAAGCGTTATATCGGCGATACTAATATATCATATCTATGCGGAATATGGCTAGGGAAAAGTTGAAATTTGGGGTTAAAATCGCTAAAAAAACTTTTATGTAAAAACGCCATCCTCTTGAGGATGGCGTAAAATTAAGAATCTCTTTTTTTTTTCGAGAAGCGATGCTTATTTATTGAATGGTTCCATGACTTGCCACAACACAGCCTTGTGAGCGTGCAGGCGGTTTTCGGCTTCTTCGAAGCTCATGTTCACGTCGAGGTTGTCCATCACGGAGTCCGTGATTTCTTCGCCGCGGTGAGCCGGCAAGCAGTGGCTGACCTTGCAGTGAGCCGGAGCGAGCTTCAAGAGTTCGTCGTTGATCTGGAACGGCAAGAAGTGGCTCTGCTTTGTAGCCTTTTCGCCTTCCTGGCCCATAGAAACCCAAACGTCGCTATAGAGAATGTCGGCGTCCTTGACGGCTTCCTTCGGGTCGTTGAATACGCGGTACTGGCAGCCGTGCTTCTTGAGGAGCGGCAAAGCTTCTTCGACAACCTTGGACGGTTGTTCAAAGCCCTTCGGGCAAGCGAGTGTGAAGTTCATGCCGACCTTGGCGGCGAGGGCGAGGAAGGAGTTTGCAACGTTGTTGCCGTCACCGATGAAGGCGACCGTCTTCGGCTTGCCATCGGCGTTCTTGAAACCGCCGAGGTTTTCGTTGATCATCTGGGCAAAAGCGATTGCCTGGCACGGATGATAGTCGTCTGTCAAAGCGTTCACAACCGGAATGGAACCGTATTCAGCGAGTTCTTCGACGAGCTGCTGCTTGAAGCAACGGACGACGATGGCGTTCACCCAGCGGCTGAGGCAGCGGGCGACGTCCTTGACGCTTTCGCGCTTGCCAAGACCGATAGAATCTGGGGAGAGGAGCACGGCGTGGCCGCCGAGCTGGTTCATGCCCACCTGGAAAGTGGTAATAGTTCGCAAAGACGGTTTTTCGAAGAACATGCCGATGTTCTGGCCGTGGAGACGGTCAGAAACTTTGCCCGCGTGGACTTCTTTCTTGAGCTGCGAGGCGATGGCGACGGTTTCGAGAATGCGTTCTTCACTCCAGTCCATGAGGCGGAGGAAGTGTTTGTTGCGATCTATCATTTCTATTCCTTTGGGCGAAACCCTGTTTTTAAATATTGTTTTTCGTGATTTCCGAGCGCTTTTCTAGGCTTTACAAAATGAAAAACGAAAAAAACGGAGCTTTTACACTCCGTCTTACAGGAAATCACAAGAAAATGCTAACGGATATTAGCGAAGTTTCTTTTTGTGACGGTCACGACGACGGCGCTTCTTACGCTTGTGAGTCGCAATCTTCCTGCGCTTTCTTTTCTTTCCGCAAGGCATGTTGTATCTCCGTTAAAGGTTAAACATAAAAATACGCCACCAAATAGAGAAAAAAAAATCTTGTTTGTCAAGGGGTGGCGGGCGTTTTTCTACCTACTCACTCACGCATTCCATCGCTTTTCTAATGAGCGCTGCGGCACCTCCATAAACGTGGGCGCGAGGGCTTTCGTTACTGAGCATGGCGCGGAATTTGCGGGCTCCAGGAAGCCCGGCAAAAAGGCCGTAAAGGTGCTTCACGAGGATCGTGGCCGGGCAGCCTTCGGCGGTCTGTTTCTCGACATAGGGGAGGTACGCTTCGAGGAGTGCTTTGCGTGTGGCTGGGCGAGCGTTTCCTGTGATGATTTCTGCCGGGTCTTCGCTAGTCGGTCGAATGTCATTAAAGATGCGTCCATCGGCGTCGTGCAAGAACCAAGGGTTCTCGTAGGCTTCGCGGCCAACCATTACGCCGTCCAAATCTTTCAGTTGCTCTTCAACTTGGTCAAGAGTCTTGATGCCGCCGTTGATGCTCAAATTGAGCTCCGGCATTTCGGCCTTGAGACGGTGGACGAACTCGTAATGCAGCGGTGGTACTTCGCGGTTTTCTTTGGGCGAAAGTCCCTTGAGCCAGGCCTTGCGTGCGTGCACAATGAAAATCTTGCAGCCGGCATCGCGTATGGTCTGGATAAAATCCGTAAAGAACTCCCAGCTGTCCAAATCGTCGACTCCGATACGGCATTTAATCGAGACCGGAATCGAAACGGCATCTTGCATGGCCTTGAAGCAATCGGCGACGACGTTCTTCTCTTTCATGAGGCATGCGCCGAAATTTCCGTTTTGCACGCGGTCCGAAGGGCATCCGCAATTCAAGTTGACTTCGCTGAAACCTGCGGCTTCAACGAGCTTTGATGCGGCGGCGAGGTCGGCTGGATTGCTGCCTCCGAGTTGCAATACGGCGGGGTGCTCGAACGGCTCGTGACCGAGGAACAAGTTCTTATTTTCGCAGTGCAGAAGCCCCGTGGACACGACCATTTCGCTGTAGAGCAAAATATGCTTGGAAAGCAAACGTAAAAAATAACGCTCATGGCGGTCCGTGCAATCCAGCATCGGAGCAATGGAAAGTCTACGATTAAAGTCGATGTTCATGCGCGTAAAAATAGAATTTTACGATTGCATGTTATCGAGGCTTTCTACAGCGCGATCGTCGTTCCAAAGAATCACTTTGTTACGGCCGTGTTCCTTACCTTCGTAAAGAGCCTTGTCTGCAAGTTGAATGCACTTTTCAGCGCCTTGACCGCTATCGAACTGCGCAACACCAAGTGTAATCGTGACCTTGATTTCCTTGCCGCCAAAGAAAATGGTCTGGTTTTCAATCTGCTTGCGGAAACGTTCGGCAACGTGTGCCGCATCCTTCAATTCCGTTTCTGGGAGGAGTGTCAAAAATTCTTCGCCGCCGTAGCGAGCGAGCACATCGTACTTGCGGAGGAGTCCGCGAATTGTACTGGCAACAGATTTGAGCACGGCGTCGCCTGCGGAGTGGCCGTACGTGTCGTTGACGTTCTTGAAGTGGTCGATATCGATAAAGATAATGCTGAACGCCTTTCTGAAACGGTTTGCGCGATCGACTTCTTTTTCGATGGTCCTGTGCATGTCGCGACGGTTCGGCAATTGTGTCAGCTCGTCTGTTCTTGAAATCTGATCCAGCTTTTTGTTAGCTTGTTCTAGTTCGTACGTACGTTCCTTGACTTCTTTTTCAAGTAATTCCCTATGGGCGTTCAGCTCCTGAATCTGTCGCTTGATTGTTGCGTGCATCTGGTTGAACACCTTGGCAAGTCTGCCAATTTCGTCTTGGCTGCTCTTGGCCTTGAATTCCTCGATGTTGAGGTTCCCTTCGGTGATTTGCGAAATGTGGTCAATCAAGTTATTGAGCGGCTTACACACAATCAAAATTTGCCAAAGTGAAACGAGTAAAATTGCGATGATAGAACTGTACAAGATGATTCGGCTGATGTGCTGGACCGATGAAACTTGAGCGTCGATTTCGGTCTTGGGCTGGAGCGCGATAAGTCCGAGATCGTAAGTCGGGTTGAATGTTTTGTTGATGAGGTATGTGGATCCATTTTCAAGCGTCAAGAATCGGATGTTGTCATCGTTGTCTTGCTTGATGTTCATGTCGCCGAGACCGAGTTCCGATATCTTGTGGACTCCATCGAGCCACGTCCTCATGTTGGGGTGGTAGAGAATTTCGCCTTGACCGTTGCAGGCGATAAGGATGCCGTTTTGTCCCACTTTGTATTCTGAGAAGTACCTCCAGAGACGGCGTATCGAAAAACTTGAAATCAATCGACCGTCACCCAAGGCTCGGTCCGATACGACTACGCCAAATGCACGCTTCGGGGTCCCGTCTGCATCGCGGTACCACGGCGATATTGTGGGCCTGTGCGGAGAAATGCGATTGAATTCAATGGGGTAGCTAATCTTTGCTGAACCCAGCATGGAATTGTTGCAGATGAGATTGTAGCTTCTGTCGAATAGTGAAATCGATTCGCCCGAAATAAACAGCGATGAAATGTTGAAACTTTTGAGATAGCCTGCTGCCGTAAACTTGTCCATGCTCTGGATTTCGGAAGTTTTCGCAAGCAATGTTAGACGGCTTGCGAATTGCTCCATTTCGTTGTTGGCTGTGTTCGCAAGCTGTTGCAGCTGAGTTTCGTTCGTGTCGTAACTCAACTTTAACGTGGTCTTCAATTGCTTTTCTGTAAAGATATATGTTCCGGCCATCACGATAAAAATCATCGAAATGATCAACAGCAATAAGCTCTTGATGATGATACTGTTAGTGATGCTCGATATTTTTAAAGTGCTCATGGAGTGTTTTTATTGGTGTGGGGCTGTCGGTTTACCGTTTTTTTCTGCGGTTGAATGCAAAGATGAATCCAACAAGTACCGCAATGGCGAATATCCAAGGTGTACGGCTGAATCCGGAATCCGCTTCGGGAACAGGCTTGGGCTGTTCGGTGATATGGCGATTCGAGCTGTTGTCTTTGATATTGAGTGCCTTGTGCCATGTAGAGCGGAATTCGGCAAACGTAAGATTGTTTGCGTTTCTGTAGTTCAGGCGCTTGTTGATTTCGTTCGAATAGTTCGTGAGAATCTCGTAAATTTTTTCTTCGGAGTAGAGGGCTGGGATTTCGAGATGATCCCAGATGGCGCTGAACATCGATCCTAGGATTTGTTCGATATCGCCCCATTCGGGAATGGCCGTGTATGTTTTTCCGGCATCGAGCATCGTGACGATTGTCTTGTAGTCTTCGTCCTTGGACCATTTCTTAAGCACTTTTTTCGATGTCGGGAGCATGCCGATTTGCTGCGTGTACGAATTCAGGTTCTCGTCGTTCGTGAGGAATAGCAAAAGGTCGAGCGCTTCGGGTCTTTCGTTCTTGGTTGGGATGGCGAGGTTGCTTCCTCCGATAAAGCAGAGGTATCCTTCTGTGCCGGTCGGAATGGGGAGTGCCATGACGCTGTCCTTACCGATTCTTGTATTTGACAGTCCGCCTTTTGCTCCGTCAATTCTAGTTTGCATGATGACTTCGGAGGTGTTCACGATGAATGCGAGTTCGCCGGCGTTGAAGTGCTGGACGATTTGCGCCGTATTCATCTGCAAGGCGTCCGTGCTCACGAGCGTGTCGAGCACAAAGCTTAAGTACTTAGCGATACCGTAAATGGTCTTTGGGGTAAGGATGCTAGCTTTCCATTTGCCGTTGTTGTCTTTCTCGATGAAGTCGCCTCCATTACTCCAGACCCACGGGGCAAAGTTGTGAGGAATGTTCCAGTCGTTTTTTCCCGGGAAGGCGAAACCGTGGACCTTGGTGCCGTCGTCAAGCGTTTCGTGGGCGTTGTTCACCTTGCGGATAGCGTTTACGAATCCATCGAAAGTGGAAACATCTTCGGGCTGGATATTGTTCTTTTTGAGAATGCGCTTGTTGGCAAGAACCGGGCGAATATCGATGAACCACGGTATGGAGTAAATCGTCGTGTCGGAATCGATATGGGTCGTGTTCCAACTTACCGGGACAAATCTTGTGGAATCAATCGAGGAAAGCCAGGGGTTCAAAGCCTTGATTTCACCACGGGATGCAAAATACGGGATCCAGGTGGTGCCCAGTTGGAGAACGTCCGGGGCGTCTTTGCCGGAAGCGAGCGTTGTTGAAATGCGGTTCCAGGCTTCTCCCCAGTCCAAAACGACAACTTTAGTTTTGATACCTGTCTTTTTTGTATAAAGGTTCAGTCTCTGTTCGAGCTTTTCTTGAGGCGAAGCCCCGTTTGGCATAATCCATACGGTTAGCGCTTCTTGTTTGACTTCGGGCTTTGCGACAGGAGCCTTTGCGGCAAAAATGGATGAAACAGCAATCGTTGTAACGATGCTAACTAACTTTGTTAACCCTTTCATTGTACGCCTCCTGATTTCTAAAAATATCTATTGTATCTTTTACGTATGATATTTGTAGATTTATTAAAAAGATAAAAGAAATGCAAGCGAAAAGTTTTGGGAGCGTGTTCAAAGAGGGGTAAAATGCTGGCTGTTTGTGGAATTGTAAGGAAAAAAGGACGTGTTCTGATGTGCAGGAGGGCGCCCGAAATGCAATTTCCGGGTTGTTGGGAGTTGCCGACCGAAATTTTGGAGGGGGATGAGTGCGCCGAGGATGCTTTGGAAAGGGCTTTTTTTGAGCGTTTAACGGCAAAAACGAAGACTTTGCGGCCTGTCGGTGCCGTAGATTTTGCGCATGGTGATGGGGCGCGGCTTTTGGCGTATGCGGTGGATCTCCAGAAAAATTTCTTCCATATATATGGATATAGCGATTTTCGTTGGGTTAAAATCCAGAATTTAAGGCATTTGCGCGTACTTGAACCCCATGTGACGCTACTCACTAGCCCCAAAGTACCTTTGTAAATTTATGACACATTTTCGTTGTTCCTCTAGCAAATATTTGCGTTCTTTCTTATATTTTTGGAAAAATAAAACACTTAAATATAAGGAGTTTGTAATTATGAAAAAAGGAATCCTCGCCATTCTTTGCGCAGGTATGATTGTTCTTTCTGGCTGCTATGGTAGCTATGGCGCATTCCACTGGTTCCACAAGCTCGTGGGTACCATTGGTAACAAGTGGGCAAAATCTTTGGTTCATTTCATTGCAACTCCGGCTTATGGTCTTTGCTTTGCTGTTGACTGGTTGTTCATCAACGCTGTCGAATTCTGGACGGGTTCCAATCCGTTTGCTGCTGGCGATTCTTACTATGAACAGGATGCAGAAGGTAACTCTGTCGCCGCTGTGAAGAACGAAGACGGCTCCCTCTCTCTGCAGTTCACTTCTGCTAAGGGCGAAGTTTCGAACTTTACCCTCCAGCGCGACGAAAATGTAGTCCGTGCTCTTGATGCCAATGGCGAACTTGTTTCTCAGTTCGCTCTCGATGAATAATTGATAAAGAATTTCGTCATTAGAAAACGCTTTCTGGAATATCCGGAAGGCGTTTTTTTATATATAATTAGAACATGCAAATCCGGGATGTCAATATTCGTTTGTTTAGTGCTGCAGGAGGGCTTGTTGCAATTTTTATTGCAATGGTTCTTTGCGCATGCAACGGAAACGACATGAATCGAGGTGATGACGCGCTCCGCATTGGTGATTATGATCGTGCCGTGACTAATTTTTCAAAGGTTCTGGATAAGGAACCTGCTAATCGGGATGCCCGTTATGGGCTTGCAATTGCGTATTATGCCATTGCAGAAGACCGCGAACGTTTAAGGGAAAAGACACTTGAATCCTGGGAACGTACGGTTCGCGAATTTAAGATATTGTCTGTGGTCGATAGTAGCGATAAAATTAAGCCGATGTATTCGACGGCGCTATTCTATTTGGCTCGCGCGATGCTTGCTGAAAATGCTCAGGCAAAGGTGCTGCCGCTTTTGGACCAGTCTATTACGCTTGATCAGGAAAATTACTTTAGTTACAACCTCAAGGCGCTTATTTTGACAAGCCTGGGGGAAACGGACGAGGCAAAAAAAATCTATGCGTACATAGTCACGCGTGAACCGAAATTCGCATCGGCTTACGTGAACCTCGGGAATCTTTACTGGAATGCCCACGATTACGAATCCGCATGGGATATCTGGTCGATGGGTCATGAGGCGTTGCCGCAAGATGCTGTGCTTGCCAAATGGACTCGCGTGGCGGAAGACTCGCTCAAGGCGATGGTTTATTCGGGTAAGCTATGAGAAAGTCCGAAAAAACGCTTTTGGACTCCGTGACTGGGGGCTGTTTGCTGCATCAAGGCGGCGAAGCGTCTATTTACCTTTTGAATATCGGTGGTGCTTCGTACATACTCAAGTGGTACAACGATGGATATTCGTTTGACGAGGACGTTGTCGAACGTGCCTATAAGGTGCGGACGCCTGGCTTGTACCACGTTGAAGAATGGGGTAAACGGAATGGAAACCCGTATTTGATTTATGACTATGTCGATGGCTTTGCTTCGGATAAGTTAGGGCGTATTCCTGTGGCTGTAGCGCTTGTGGCTTTGCGGCAGGTGGCATCGACGCTTAGCGCTTTGCGCAAACAGGGCGTATCGCATGGGGACTTGAGCCCGGCTAATGTGATTTTTACGGTGGAAAATGCTCGCGCTGCCGGTGAACGCGCGAAAGTCGCGGGATTCGGGCTGCGTTCTGTCGTGATTGACTGCGGAATTGTGGGCCCTGGCGCGCTTGCGTATGCAGCTCCGGAACGTTTTCAAGGTCGGCATGCTGATGAAAAAAGCGACTTGTTTAGTTTAGGCCTTTTGCTGTACCGCTGGATTGCGGGCGAAGATTTGATTTCTGCGGAGGGCTATGAGCAGTTTGCAGAACAAATGGCAAATGTAGAGAACTTGAACGTCTCGGAAAAGCTTTACTCGACGCTCGCCTTTGACTCGTCCGAAGGGGCTGTTCAACTAAAGGCGCTGGAAGCCCTGTGGGCAGGGCTTCTCCGTTCCGACCCGTCGGAACGCGTCGAGGATTTCGATGAACTTGATGAAATTATTGAGATTGCGCTGGATAAGGTTGCAGGTGGAGAAATCTCGCTGGCCGCGCACATTTCACAGTTTCTCGAATCTCGTTTGGCTGAGACCGAAAACCCCGATTTTAATGGCTCTGTAACATCCGATAATACGGTACAAAAAGTTCCAAACGCTTTGGAAAAAGGTCTTCCGTTTGTTGTTTGTAAGAAAAATAATTGGCTAAAATGGGGCGCTTTGGGCGCTTTGATACTTATATTAATCCTGATAGTTCTGTTGCTTTCGAGTGGAACAATGAGTTTCGGTATCGATGCAACGGGGGACCGGCTGTTAAAGCGGTCGAGGAGCATGGAGCCGTCTACGGAGAGCGAGAAAACGCCTGATTTAAAGGTGGATAGCTTGCTTTTGGAACTCCCTGTGCCAACAACCGAGTGATAGCTCAAAAAACGGGGTTTGCTATGAAATCAGAATCGATGCTCGCTACGGAAAAGATGCTTGATGTGGTCAAGACTCTTTTAGATGAAGAGCGTCCGGAGGCTCTTTTCCCGAAAATCTTGGAAGTGGCGAAGGATGTTTTGCATGCGGATGCTGCCGTGTTGGACATCGGTGGCGAAGAGCCGCTCCATTTTTCGAACCCTGAAAAAGTTTCAATTTCCATTTCGGCGATTAAGCTTGCGAAAAATGAAAAGCGTGCTGTCGTATGGAACCAGCTCGATGATGAGTCGGCGGACTTGTCCAAGTCGATTGTGCAGAACCAGCTTACAAGCATTATGGTATCTCCGTTCCGCACGCCGGATTCCGAAGCCGGATATCTCTATTTGCAACGTGCGGCCCGTAAGGAACCTTTTACCGAAGAAGATAGCGCTCTTTTCGATTCTTTTGTGGCTGTTTGTGAAAAGTTTGCGTTTGCCGCATACGACCGTTTGCGCGATAAGGAATCGCTCGATACTCTAAAAAATGTTGTTCGCAAAGATGGAATTGTCTATTCGTCCAAGGTGATGGTCGATGTAATTGCGATGGCCGATAAACTTTCTCCGCTTCCGCTTCCGGTGATTATTCGTGGCGAGACGGGAACCGGCAAGGAAGTGATGGCTCGTTACATCCACAAGCATAGCCCGCGTGCCGAAAAGCCGTTTATTGCGGTAAATTGCGGTGCCATTCCGGAACATTTGATGGAATCGCTTATGTTTGGCCATGCAAAAGGCTCGTTCACGGGAGCTATCGAGAACAAAAAAGGATTTTTTGAAGAAGCTGATGGTGGTACGATTTTCCTTGATGAAATCGGCGAACTTCCGCTTAACATGCAGGTGAAACTATTGCGCGTGTTGCAAGAAAAACACATAACTCGTGTGGGTGACAATCGCGAAATCCCGGTGAATGTGCGCGTAATTAGTGCAACGCATGTGGATTTGGAAGATGCTGTTCGTGAAAAACGTTTCCGCGAAGATCTTTATTTCCGCATCCAGGTGTTGCCGCTTGAGCTCCCGCCGCTTCGCGATCGTGGTCAGGATGTGGTGCTCTTGGCTGAAAATTTCATACAGCGTTATGGCGCGGAATATGGTCGTGGAAAATTCCATCTGAGCCGTAATGCAGAAAAGTCCTTGCTGGGATATCATTGGCCGGGTAATGTGCGCGAACTTGAAAACCGCATCCAGAAAGGTTTGGTGCAGGCCGTGCATGGCGTTATACAGCCTAAGGACTTGGGACTTGATGATGTTCAAGTGCAGGCAAAGGCTTCGCCACGTACGCTCAAGGAAGCCCGCGAGGCTGTCGAGCGCGAAGTGATTTCCCGTACGCTCAAGGATACTCGTGCAAACCTTACGCTTGCCGCAACTATTCTTGGAATTGACCGCAAAGTGTTGCGTGAAATCATGGAACGATTGAATTTGAAAAAAGAAGATTTTAAGGCTTAGGGATGTTTTGTAAAATGTTAAAGCTTGATTTAAGGAGATTTGCCATGAAGAAAATTGTAATGGCATCTGCGGTGATGGCAGCAACTGCAATGGCGAACGATTTTGGATCTCGCCCAGAAGCTAGTGTTCCTACGCCTGTTGAAACGCGGGCGGCTTTGGATAAAACTCCGAATTTGTCCGAAAAAGATAACGCGGACTGGTTGAAATTGCGCGAAGAACGCCGTGCAGCACGTGAACAAATTCTCAATGACCTGAGAAATAAGTCGGCTGCTGAAAAAATGGATATGCGCGATGTCGCTGTAAAGCCTGCTGTTGCAGAACCTCCGATGGAAAAGAATATGGAAAAGCCGAAAGATGAGCTTGTTCGCGAAAAGCAACTCGACGAAAGGGAAACACCTAAAGGACCTTATGAAAATAATCCGATGTTCCCTGGTCGTATGGATCCTCGGCGACCGTTCAAACCACATCCGATAGAACGTAATCCTTGGGAAAAACCGAATATGAATGATTGGAACAAAGGCCCGTTCACGAGATAGTTGATGAGGTCCTTGTTTGTTCTAGTTTTGTTGCTTATGACTGCGCTCTATGCGGAGACGCAGGAAGAAGCGTATTATCGTGCGATGAAGTTTGAAGAAGTGGGCGACATTCCCGCCGCACTCCAGGCTTTTGAGGAAGCTGTTGTTTTACCGGGACCTTATACCGAAGAACTTCAGGGAATTATTCGCGATTACAAGGCTGCTCTCGGAAAGTCAGACGAGGAATCATTGAATGCAAAGGATGGGGACAGTTCGACTAGTTTTTGGAACTTAATACATGTGGCTGGAGAACTCGGCTTTTATGGCATGCTTTATAAGGAAACTGGTTTAGATGAATCTGAAAAAGGCGGTGAGCTGTTCTTGAATGTAAGTCCTTATGTGGACTTGGAATTAGGCGATTGGTCTCATACATTTGCCGCTTCCGTACGGGGCGATTATTTCTTGAATAACGATGAAATGACGTTGCTCGATACGAATGATTGGAACTTTATCCTAAGCCTTGAATATACGTTGCATGGACATTCTATGCTTTTGGATTTGGGCTATGACTTTAATATTGAAGGAAAAGAACTTTCGTCGGATTTTTATGCGTGGTTCGAAAAGGATTTGTACCGCTTTGAAAAACAGCGCTTGGGCGCCGTAGCCTGGGCGTATTACCAGACATCTGGCCCGATGTCGTATGCACTGTACGGAGCGTGGCATAGGACTGTCCCTGAAGGCATCAATGGAACTGTTTATGCAGGAGCCAAGTTTGAAGCCGATTCTGTTTTTGATTATGACTCGTATGAAAAATCTCGTGAAACGGCAACTACAATTGAGGAACTTGTTTTGCGAAATACCATGGGTAAATGGTTTGGTCCTGTTTTCCGTTCTAGAGTTTCCTATAAGTTTAAGAATAAAATTACGGTTGAAGCGAAGATGAACTTGTTCTATGGTTTTGCTGTAGGTGGCCCGGATTCGGATTTTGAAAGTATTAGAAAGTTTAGTGGAACCGGTGGGCTGACTGTTTCTTGGAAGTACTGGAAAATGAATTATTACTTAGGATTAGAGCGGAATTACAAACATTTTGAATTGCCGGATTCCTATAAGGAACGTTATCGTGAGACGACTGTTCTAACGCAGCTTAAGCTCGGAGTTAAATGGGATATTTAGTAGACTGTAAAAAATTGGTGTAATGGAAAAACAGAAGAGGCAAGCGAAAGCTTGCCTCTTTTGCGTGGAGATAGTGGGAGTCGAACCCATGACCTACAGATTGCGAACCTGTCGCTCTACCAACTGAGCTATATCCCCATTGGATGGTGTGGCGAATATAGCTAAAGAATAGTATCTTGGCAAGGGAAGTGCTCCTTTTGGAATCCTTTTGTTATATTTAATCTGTTATGAATAAAATGATTAAAATTCTTGTTGCATTGCTTGTTTCTGCCGTTGTTTGCTTCGCAGATAATTGGTCTTCAAATTCCGAATGGAACGCTCCGAAGGATTCTGTCCAGACTGTGCCGACTGAAAAAGACAGTTCGAAGACTTCTGCGGTGAAGGAAGAGCCGAAATGGGGAAAATCAGGTTTCTTCTTGCACGGCGGCTTGCTTGATATTGGTTTAGGTACGAAAATCCACTTGAGTGATCAAAATGGTGTGTATTTGACGGCGGACTTGAGGTGGCAGGGCTTCATCTATACTCAGTATATTCGCATTCCCCTTTTGGTGTACATGGGTGGAAATAACGGACATTTTGTTATTGGCACGACGCTTCTCAATGCGAGGTCTGAAGGCGATGCAACTTTGGAGGTTGCGTTGGGATTTAACGTTGATTTTGGAAGACATTGCGGTATAGACATTCTAGTCTTCTCGCCGTTGGATTACCCGATATACGATCCTTCTGTAATTCTTGATTTTCGTTACGTGTTTTAATAATTAAAGTGTTCAAACGTTCACTAATTTTTAGACGGCTTTGCCGTCTTTTTCTATATTTCGGAGCATGACAAAATCCATTGAAATCCGCGATGCTCACGAACATAATTTACGCCATGTTGATTTGACGATTCCCCGCGACTCGATTGTCGTGGTGACGGGCGTTTCGGGCTCGGGCAAGTCGAGCCTTGCGTTTGATACGGTGTTCCAGGAAGGGCAGCGACGCTTTGTCGAGTCGCTTTCGGCGTATGCGCGCCAGTTCATTGGCCGCATGAAGCATCCGGACGTGGAGAGCGTTCGCGGAATTTCGCCGACGATTTCGATTGACCAAAAAACGGTGAACAGGAACCCGCGCAGTACGGTGGGTACGGTGGTTGAAATTTTGGACCATTACCGTTTGATGTTTGCGCGTTTGGGCGTTCCGCATTGCCCCAAGTGTGGCAAGGTGATTCAGGCGCAGTCGGTCGATCAGATTGTAGATAACTTATACGCCAGTGACGAAAATAAAAAGATTTTGGTGATGGCGCCGATTGTGCAGGAGCGCAAGGGCGAATATCGCAAGGAACTCGCGGAACTCAAGGAAAATGGATTTGTTCGCGTGCGAGTGGACGGGACGATTTACAGGCTTGAAGAAGTGCCACTGTTGGTGCGTTACGAGAAGCATACGATTGAGGTGGTGATTGACCGCTTGGTGCTTGAACGCAAGAACATGAGCCGTTTGCGCGAAGCGATTGAAGGAGCGTTGAAACTCACGGATGGAAAGTTAGTTTCGTTCTTGCTTGATGATTCTGATTACCGCTTGCAGGGTACGCAGCTTGCTTGCCCCAAGTGCGGAATTTCTATTCCGGAACTTGAACCGCGATTCTTTAGCTTTAATGACCCGAAGGGCCAATGCCCTGCTTGCAAGGGCTTGGGTGAAAGTTGCGAGTTCGATATCAATTTGATTGTGCCGGATCCGAGTTTGTCCTTAAAGCAAGGTTGCCTTGCGCCGCAAAAGAAGGACGACGGCTGCATTATCTTTAGTGATTTTGGTTGGCGCAATTTGCGCACGATTGCAAATGAGATGCATTTTTCGCTCGATACGCCGTGGAATAAACTTAAAAAGGCGCAGCAGGATGCCGTGCTGTATGGGACTCCGAGCGGGAGCGAACGCGGCGTTGTGACGATTATGCAGGAACTTTGGGACATGTGGCATATTTACCACTTCCGCAAGTACATGCAGATTGGCGTTTGTCCGGAATGCCACGGCACGCGAATCAACCGCATTGCCGCCGCTGTCGATTTCCACGGTCATAACATTTGCGAAATGACGGAATGGTCCGTTGAAAAGTCTGTTGAGTTTTTTAACAAGCTAAAGCTTTCTCCGAAGGAACAGCGCATCGGTCGCGAAGTGCTGAAGGAAATCCGCGGGCGCCTTGGATTCTTGAAGGCGGTAGGCCTTGGCTACTTGGACATTAGCCGCAAGGCATCGACATTGAGCGGTGGCGAGGCGCAGCGTATAAGGCTCGCAAGTGCCGTGGGTGCAGGCTTGCAGGGCGTGCTGTATGTTTTGGACGAACCGAGTATCGGGCTCCATCCGCGTGATAACGATAAACTGCTTGAAATGTTGGAGCGCTTGCGAGCCCAAGGCAACAGCCTCCTCATCGTGGAACACGACGAGGATACGATGCGCCATGCGGACTGCGTGATTGATGTGGGCCCTGGTGCTGGTGTCGAAGGCGGTCGCATTTTGGCGGCGGGTACGGTCGAAGAGCTGGAAAAGAACAAGTCTTCGCTCACGGGCGCCTACTTGAGCGGTCGCAAAGCAATTGAAATTCCTGCGCAGCGCATGAAGATTGATGCAAAAACGCCCAAGCTCAAAATTTGCGGTGCTTGCGAAAATAACCTCAAGAACATTGATGTCGAAATTCCGCTTGGAGGCGCGTTTACCGTAGTTACGGGCGTTTCGGGATCCGGCAAAAGTACGCTTGTCAATCAAATTTTGCGCCGTGAACTTGCTCGCGTGTTCTACAATTCTGAAGAACCGGTCGGAAAGTTTGACCATTTGGAAGGTCTCGAAAATATCGACAAGGTCATTGAAATCGACCAGACGCCGATTGGACGCACCCCGCGCAGTAACCCGGCAACCTACACGAAAATTTGGGATGATATCCGCGACTTATTTGCCGGCATGGAAGAAAGTAAGGTGCGCGGGTACACCAAGAGTCGCTTTAGCTTTAACGTGAAGGGAGGCCGTTGCGACGCTTGCGAAGGCGCTGGCGTGAAGGTCATCGACATGCACATTTTGCCGAGCGTGCAAGTGACTTGCGATGTGTGCGACGGCAAGCGCTTTAACGAAGCCACTCGTGAAGTTTACTTTAAGGGAAAGAACATCTCCGAAGTGCTCGACATGAGCATCAGCGAAGCGGCTGAGTTCTTCAAGGACATTCCGAAAATTGCAGAACCGCTCAAGCTCCTTTGCGAAGTGGGCCTCGGCTACCTCACGCTCGGTCAGCCGTCTACAACGCTCAGCGGTGGCGAAGCGCAACGTGTGAAAATTGCTTCGGAATTGCGTCGTCCGGGAACCGGCAAGACGCTTTACTTGCTCGACGAACCGACAACGGGTTTGCATTTTGAGGATATCCGCCGATTGCTCGAATGCTTGAACCGCTTGCGCAGTCTCGGGAACAGCGTCGTCGTGATTGAACACAATCTTGATGTGATCAAGTGCGCGGACTGGATTATCGATTTGGGCCCGGATGCGGGCGTGAACGGCGGTCGCATTATCGCGACGGGAACGCCGGAGCAAATTGCCAAATGCAAAAAGAGCGAAACGGGGCGTTACTTGGCTCCGGTCTTGGCGAAAAAGCATGGCGAAAACAAGCATTTTGCACGCACGGACGAAAAGGGCGAAAATTATTCGCTCGATATCGAAGTTCATGGCGCGCGCAAGCATAACCTCAAGAACATCGATGTGACGATCCCGCGTCACAAGCTCACCGTGATTACGGGTGTGTCGGGCTCGGGCAAGTCGAGCCTCGCTTTCCATACGCTCTTTAGCGAAGGGCAGCGCCGCTTTGTCGAAACGCTTAGTACTTACGCTCGTCGCTTCTTGGGCCGCCCCGACCGCGGTAGCATCGATTCCATTTCGGGACTCGCGCCTGCGATTGCGATTGACCAAAAGAGTGCAAGCAAGAGCCCTCGCAGTACGGTGGCGACGCTCACGGAAATTTACGACTACTTCCGCATTTTGTGGGCTCGTGTAGGTACCGCGCACTGCCTCCATTGCGGAAAGCCGGTTAGTTCGTATGCGGCTGGCGACTTGATGCAGTTTGCGTTTGACCGTGACCTCAATAAAATGGTAACGGTTCTTGCTCCGTTCGAAATCAAGGACGAGATTAAGCTCTCGAAAATTTTGACGGAAAAAGGCTATCGCAAAGTTTATCTCGGTAAAAAACTTGTAGAACTTCCGCTGCCGAAAATCCCGATTCGCGAAAAGCAGTTGCTTGCTGTTGTCGATTCCGTTGTCGTTAAAGAAGAAAATCGCGCTCGCCTCGTCGAGGCGTTTGAACGTGGCTACCGCGATGGCAATGGAATTCTCTATGTCGATTGCGATGGCGAAGAACGTCTCTCCGCAAGTGAAAAACCGGGCTGCCCGGAATGCGGCTGGTACATGGATTCCGCGCTCAACCCGAAGCATTTCAGTTTCAATACGCACTGGGGCGCCTGCGAAACGTGCCTTGGCCTTGGCCATTTCAAGGACGGCGAAGAATGCCCCGATTGCCATGGCGAACGCCTAAAGCCTGAATATCTTGCCGTGCGCATCTTGGGCAAGAACATTATGGATATCAATCACATGAGCATTGCCGAAGCCCGCGACTGGTTTGCGAAAGTCGATTTTGCGAACGAAGAAAATGCGACTGCCGTGTCCGCTGAAAGCAAAAAGACAATTGCTGCGCCGCTCCTTCGTGAAATCATTGGTCGTTTGGACTTCTTGATTAGCGTGGGTCTCGGTTACATTGGCCTCGACCGTGCGGGCGACACCTTGAGCGGTGGTGAATCGCAGCGCATCCGTTTGGCTAGCCAAATCGGTAGCGGCCTCGAAGGCGTGCTTTACGTGCTTGATGAACCGACTGTTGGTCTCCATGAAAGCGATACCGCAAAACTCTTGGATACGCTTTACCGCTTGCGCGACCTCGGCAATACGCTCGTGGTTGTGGAACACGACATCAAGATGATGCAGGCGGCAGACCATATTATCGATATGGGGCCTGGCGCGGGCGATTTCGGTGGCGAAGTTGTGGCCGAGGGTTCTCCTGCAGAACTTGCGAAACCTTATGCGTTGCAGCAGTTCCCGCGTAGCGAAACGGTCAAGTTCCTCACGTATTCCACTCCGGTCGCAAACCAGCTGGAACCCGTGCACATTACGGACGATACCGAATTCTATGAATTCAAGAATCTCAAGACGAATAACTTGAAGAACTTGTCTGTAAAATTCCCGAAAAAGGCTGTAAGCGTTGTCTGTGGAGTTTCGGGCTCGGGCAAGAGCTCTCTCGTTGTGGACGAAGTTTTCCCGGCGCTTAAAAAGCTGTTCCAGGCACGCGGTCGCAAAAAGCAGAGCGGCGAAGTTTTGCTTGTGGACCAGAGCCCGATTTCGGGAACGCCGCGCAGTACGCCGGCAAGCTTTACGGGCGTGTTCGACGATATCCGTAAGCTGTTCTCCAAACTCGAACAGTCCAAAATGAAGGGCTTTGACTACGGTCGCTTTAGCTATAACCTTGCGCGTGGCCGCTGCCCCGCTTGCGAGGGACGTGGTGCAGTCGCTGTCGAAATGCACTTCCTTTCGGATATTTGGGAAACTTGCGAAGTCTGCGGTGGCAAGCGTTACAATCAAGAAACGCTCACGGTCACGTTCAAGGGCAAAAACATTGCCGACGTACTTGATATGCGCATTGTCGAAGCCTGCGAGTTCTTCAAGGATCAACCGAAAATTTTGCCAAAGCTCGAATGCTTGCGCGATGTGGGGCTCCCGTACGTAAAACTCGGCCAACCTGTCACGACACTTTCCGGTGGCGAATCCCAGCGTTTAAAGCTGGCGGCAGAACTTTGCCGCCGTCCGGCTAATGAAATGGTCTACCTGCTCGACGAACCGACGACTGGCCTCCATCTCAAGGATATTCAGATCCTCTGGAACCTCTTGCGTAGGCTTTCGGCACGTGGCGATACGGTCATTGTCATCGAACACCATCCGGATATTATCCGATTGGCAGACTGGAAGGTCGAATTGGGACCTGTTGGCGGTGCAAAGGGCGGTTATTTGCTCGAAATGGGTGTGAATTCGCCAAAATTTTAGAACTACTTTTCTAAGAAGAAATTATTTTTCTAGGCAAGAAGGTTCTGAAAAAGACAGGAGAGCTTATGACATTTTCCCGATTGCTTCCGCTTTTGTTGCTGGTCCCGGCGCTTACCATGGCCGACGAAGATCGCAACTTTAAATTGACTTCGGAAAATTTTAAAGCCGGTAGTGTCATGGAGCACATGTCTAAAAAGGCGATTGTGCTCGATAGTTCGGTAGCCATTTCTTCTGAACCTGTTTTCCCATTGCAGTCGAACTTGCTTTACCTCCGCCATAAAAAATCGGCGAAGGAATATTTATGGTTTTCGGGTGAGGCAAAACCGGAAGAGTATAAAAAACTCCATGCTTTTAACCTCAAGGATAATCATTTGGGAGCGCGCGAAGTGTTGGGACTTCGTCTTTATGCTTCTCGCCAGTACAAAGCTTTCCAGGACGAAGCCGACATCTATTTCGATGCCGAGTATGTTTATTCTCCGCGTGTATCAAAACTTCTGTTCATGAAGAACGGCAAGTGGCAGGTCTTGAATGAAAGCGTTCATCCGGGCATGGTGCAAATCCAGTCTGACGAAAAGAACCTGGAAGTCGTTTCATTAAATGCAAAGATTAAGGCGGGAACGAGGGCTATTTATCCGGCAGAAAATGGCGTTTACATTTTCTCTTTCAACGCGCCTGACAAATTTCCGTACGTAGATGCCGCAGTGCTCAAACCGGGCGAGGTGCTCACGTTCAATGTGAAGTTCCCGGAACCTGATTCTATTGTAGCTTCTAGTTCGAGTGATGCCGTTTCCGCAGTTGTTTCTTCTAGCTCGGTGGTTCTCGATTCTAATGCTTCTTCGAGTTCTGTTGATTCTACAAACTCTTCGAGCTCTGGTGCAAAATCGACTTTTGTTATTCCTGATTTTGAAGATGCGGTTTCTAGTTCTAGTGTCGCCTCTTCAGAATCGAAAGTGTCGGTTCTGTTGAAACCTTCTGTTTCGCTTGAACAGGTGCAGGCTCTCAAAACGCTTGAAGAAACAGAATCTCTTTACGATACGTTCTCGGCCGATGTCGATAAAAATTTCAAACGCATAGACACTACCGAGTTCTCGAACTTCTATCCGCCGATCAAACCGGCCGATTCTCTTGGTCTGGTGGATTCGGGGAAAGTCTATCGCAGTTATGTTTCTCACTATAACTATAAGCGTGCCGAAGCACAAACGCTGTGGCGCCAAAAGAAATTGGGCGTCGTGAGCGACTTGTACAAGGCTTTCCACGCAAAATTCGATAGCCTCCAAGCATTGCCGATACAATTGAATATGCCTCCGATTGCTGTTGAAAAAATCATGAAGTCGGTGGTTCCTGCTACGGATTCGACGGCTAATGCGGATTCCTTAGTAAAGGTCGATTCGTTAGCGAAGGTAGATTCTTTGGGCTTGCGTTTTGGTGGAAATCAGGGGCGTGTGCAAGTGGCGTGGAAGGGTGTTGTCGATGGCTTCTCGATGGATTCGCTTTCGACGATGCTTGCCAATAACGATTCTACTCTTACGACTACTTTGTACCTTGCAAACAACAAGCCGGTGTGGGTCTTCAAGGAAGGAAACCTTGTTGGACGTTATCAGTACCGCTACGAAAAAATTGGTTTCCGTGTAGGTGATTCACTCTATTTGGGCAAGGGCGAATTTTCGTTGCCGATGCATATTGCTATTGAACCGGAAGTCGTTGAATGGCTCAAGTTTAGAACTCCTGAATCGTCATCGTCGTCTGTTGCAAGTTCTTCTTCCGAAGTAGTGGATACAGTAAAGGCCGAACCGAAGTTTAACATTGTTGAACATGCCACTCGTGGAACTGTTGCCATTATTGATTCTGGTTCGTTCCGCTATCGTGGCAAGGTTGTTACCATGTCTCCGTATGCAATTCATACGACCGAAGTTACTCAAGAATTTTATATCAAGATTATGAGCCTTTTGGATTCTGCAAAACGCGATTTGGATCGATCTACGTTCAAGGGCCTTAAAAAGCCGGTCCATAATATCACTTGGGAAAAAGCTCAGTATGCATGCAAGGTTCTCGGAGGCGACCTCCCGACCGAAGCCCAATGGGAATTTGCGGGTCGCGCGGGTAGCAATGATGGCGCTCTTTGGAACGCTGACGATGTAATGAGTGTGGGCAAGTACGCTATCTTTGCTGAAAACTCTTTAAAGACGGGCAAGAAGAGCGATGCCTTTGGCCCGCATGACGTAGCGACAAAGGCTCCGAATGCTTGGGGACTTTACGACATGTCGGGTAACGTTGCTGAATGGACTCGCGATAATTACTTTGCCATTACGTTCTCTATTGAAGACGCTAACCCAACGGGTTCTTATTGGGGAACTAGCAAAGTGATGAAGGGCGGTTCTTGGAGAGACAAGGTGAAAAAACTGAACATGACGTATAGGGATGACGAAGATCCTCGCTATTGGGCTGACTGGATCGGTTTCCGCTGCGTGTTTCCGCTTGAAAGAATTATTCAGGGTAAAAAATAATGAGCACATCCAATAAGGAAAAAAGTTTATTTAAAAAGATTACGGCGTTACCGTATTTGCTGGTATTTTTGGCGTTGTTGATGCCTTTGGCTAATGTATCTTGTTCTGCAAAGGACGATAGCAAGCCGATTGCTGAAATGTCGTTTTATCAGATTGCTTCGGGTGTAGATTTGGATCAGGTTGTTAAGGATCCTGCGCTTGGACAGATGCACCGCATGGTCAAGGAAAATCCGAAGGTTCTCGACCACTTTAAAATGCAAATGCCGAACTTCCCTCAAATGGAACCCATTCATCATTTGTATGGCATTTTAGCAGCTGTGTTCTTGGCGGCGCTATTCGCTTGGTTTGTCCCGCTGGCTTCAACTGTGATGGGGCTTTTGTCGATGGTCTCGTTATGGTCGCTTTTGATGAAACTGTCGCAGGTGAGCGATACGCTTGGGATTCCATTGCTGAAAGTCGAGGCCGGCATCGGGCTCTATTGCGCAAGTTTTTTGATCTTGATAGGGACGGCGATGAATCTTGCTACGATGATTCGCCCTGCGGTTCTTGCTCGCCGTGCACGGAAAAAGAAAAAGTAAATAGGTCGGGGCTTGCGCCCCTAACCCCTAATACCTATAACCTAAACATTAAACAGGAAGTACATGATGTCGCCATCTTGCACGAGGTATTCCTTACCTTCCGTGCGGACAAGCCCTGCTTCCTTGGCTGCGTTCCAGCTGCCGTGCTTGAGGAAGTCGGCATAGCTCAATGTTTCTGCGCGAATGAAGCCGCGTTCGAAGTCCGTGTGGATAACGCCTGCGCACTGCGGAGCCTTGAAGCCTGCGTGGAACGTCCATGCGCGGCATTCTTTTTCGCCAGCGGTAAAGAACGTGCGGAGGCCAAGAATTTCGTAACCCTTGCGAACGACTGAGTCGAGGCCGGATTCCGTCATGCCGAGTTCCTTCAAGAAGTCTGCCTTGTCGGCCGGTTCCATAGCGGAAAGCTCTTCTTCAATCTTGCCGCTGATGACAATCACGTCGTGACCGTGCTTGGAAGCGTATTCCTTGAGCTGGTCCACATAAGCGTTACCCGTAAGAATGTCGTCTTCCTTGACATTGGCGCAGTAGAAGAGCGGCTTTGCGGTGAGGAGTCCGAGGTCCTTCACAATGAGTTCCATTTCTTCGCTGTCGTGCATCACGGTGCGGGCGGCGTGGCCTTCTTCCATGCTCTTCTTCAAGAGTTCGCAAGCGGCGAGGCGAGCCTTGGCTTCGGCGTTGCCAGTGCGTGCAGACTTGGCTTCGGTAGCAAGGCGCTTTTCGACTGAGTCCAAGTCTTTGAGGATGAGTTCCGTTTCAATCACTTCGACGTCGCGGATCGGGTCCACGGAACCGTTCACGTGGATGATGTTTTCGTCGTCAAAGCAACGCACCACTTCCATGATAGCTTCGCATTCGCGGATGTGCGTGAGGAACTGGTTGCCGAGACCTTCGCCCTTAGAAGCGCCCTTTACAAGGCCTGCAATGTCCACAAATTCTGTAACAGCAGGGACGATGGATTTTGGGTTGTAGACCTTCACAAGTTCGTCGAGGCGGGCATCCGGGACGCTGACCATGCCGACGTTCGGGTCGATGGTGCAGAACGGATAGTTGGCGGATTCTGCGCCTGCGTTGGTGATTGCGTTAAAGATGGTGCTCTTGCCCACGTTGGGAAGGCCTACGATGCCACATTTAAAACCCATGATAATCTCCGATTTTTAGCGGCTGTTATTTCCGCTTGTTTTTTCGGCGTAAAGGTAGAAAATTGCCCTTGGAGTGGAGCATACGAAAATCTAAATTTACGCCCGTTTTTAGGTGTTGTATGGCAACGGCTTCGTTAAAAACTAATATGGATATGTTGAACGGACCTCTCGGTGGAAAAATCCTGAGGTTCGCTCTCCCGTTGGCGGCAACGAGCATTTTGCAGCAGCTGTTCAATGCCGCTGACATTGCCGTGGTTGGCCAATTTGCTGGCGACAAGGCTCTTGCTGCAGTCGGTGCAAACACGTTCGTTATCAATTTGCTCATCAACCTGTTCGTGGGAATTTCTGTCGGTGTGAATGTGGTGGTTGCCAATTCCATCGGCGCTAACAGCTACCGTTCCGTAACTCGCTGCGTCCATACGTCGGTGATGGTCTCGTTCTTTAGCGGAATTTTACTTTCTTTTGTGGGTATCTTTTTTGCACGGCCGATTCTTACGGCGGTCTCGACGCCTTTGGACATTTTGGACATGGCGGTGCGCTACTTGCAGATTTATTTTGCGGGCATGCCGTTCGTGATGATGTTTAACTTTATTGCGGCGATTCTGCGTGGAAAGGGCGATACCAAGCGCCCGCTCTATGTGCTGATGGTTGCGGGTGCCGTGAATGTCGTCTTGAATTTTATTCTTGTCGCGGGCTTTGATTTGGGCGTGTCGGGTGTAGCAATCGCAACGGTCTGTGCTAATGCAATTAGTGGACTTACTTTGTTCTATTTTTTGCTCCATGAGGTGGGACCGTTCAAGCTTGAATTCTGGAAATTGCGCGTGACACCGCTTTTCTTGAGCCGCATTATGCGCGTGGGTTTGCCCTCTGGCCTCCGTGGCGTTGTGTTCTCGTTTAGCAATGTGTGCTTGCAGTCTGCCATTAACAGCTTGGGTTCTGCGACGGTGGCTGCATCGGCGGCCGCGCTCAATTATGAATTTGTGGTGTACTATTGGCTCAATTCATTTTCGCAAGCTTGCGTGACTTTTGTAGGGCAGAACTATGGTGCAAAGAACATGCCCCGTTGCCGCAGTGCCGTGCGCTGGACGCTTTTGCTCGGCTGTTCCTCTACGATTGTGTTGAGTGCTCTCTGTTGTATATTTGCCCACCCCTTACTTTCGGTGTTTACGTCGGATTCCGAGATCATAGAAATCGGTTCTATTCGCATGTACGTGGTGGTCGGGATTTTGTTTATCAATGTCTTTTTGGATGTGTTTTCGAGCGCACTTTCTGGAATGGGCCAGTCGCTTGCTCCTGCCCTTACTTGCGTGGCGGGCGTGTGTGGAATCCGAATTCTTTGGGTATTCTTTGTGTTCCCCAAGTTCAATTCTTTTGCTTCGTTGATGGTGATTTACCCGATAAGCTGGATTGCGACCATCTCGGTTCTTGTGGGGCTATACTTCTACTACGTAAAGCATCCGAAGTTCTAGAAACTTTTTTCTCGTCGAAAAAAAATATTTTTTTTATGTCGCTTTTTTAAGAGCGTGTAAATGTTTATTATCTGATTTGCTTGTTTTTGCGGCATTGTCAATTATTTGACATTTTGTCAACGGACGAATTTTGCGCTTTTGGGAAAAAGCCCTTGAATTAACGTAATTTATGCCTAGCCCAATCTTCAAAATCGCCGTTTGGGATTGGATTCCAAAAGCATCAGTTAGAGTTGGAGAATTGATTGCTTCTGTATCGGATGGAGACTCGGATCACTTTTCTTCATGATAAAAGATGTGACCAAGGCCGAGCAGAGTTTCCAATCCCAAACGGCTTATTAAAGAGACCGGATTTTTCATTCCGGCCTCTTTTCTTTTAAAGTAAATCGTCGACGTTGATTCCGTACATCTTCACGTTATCAATCCACACGTCCTTACCGTTGTAGACGAAAATCGTGAATCGCGTAATCTTGTTGCGTGTGACGTCCCAACCGTGGTAGTCCTTGTTGTCTGGGGAGCCAAAGTCTTCCGGCTTGACAACCACACGAGTCCATTGCTTGTTGACTTTTCCTGTGTACGACGTTTTGTAGTTCGTGTCTGATTCGACAATCGTTTCGAGGAAGATATCGAAATCACCATCGCCCTTGAGCCAAACTTCCACAGAATCAAGCCTGCTCAAGTCGTGCTGGTGTTCTGCGATGCGCGTCCCGATGACGACGTATTGGCCTTTGGTGCCTGCAGAATATTGCACGTGTAGCATGTTCTTGCCGAAGATGGTGCTGTCGGCCTTTTCAATACCATTCATTTTATCTGCGGTAAGGGTGTCGCTAATTGTAGCGCCACTGTGCGGCTGAATGTACCATTCGTGCTTGACCATCGGGGCTGGGATATCGTTGTAAATACCACCAGTTTCGAAGTTCAAAATTTCAACAGAGTTGAGCGCGCTCACGAGTGAATCGCTTAAGTCCTTCCATACGTTTACGCTGTCGAGTTTCTTGGCGTCCTTGTCGCCCCATTTGAGTAACCACGGCCTTACGGTGTCGGTTGCACTTTCTACGCGAATGTTTAGCACAGCGCTGTTGAGCGTTGTGTCCCAGCCATCAATTTCAAACGGGATAAGGTTTCCGCTTCCGTCGTAAAGGCGGATGTCGCTTCCGTCCTTGGCTGCTTTCTTGAAATCGAAGTTGTCTTCGGTCAAGCGCATTATAAGAACTGTCGGGAAGCTGAGCGGGCGCATCCAATCCGAAATTAGATCGGACGGCATAACGCGCATTGCGTTTTCGGGAATCTTCTTGTTCGGGTTCTCGATAAGCCCAAGATCAGTCGTGTCGTTTTCTGCGATCTTTGCGGAGGCTTGTCCAATGGAGTAATCGTAGTCAGCGTCCCAAGCACTTACGGTGATGTTTCCTTGCGGCACCTTTGCGATGATGAACTGTCCAAGCGTGTCCGTCTTGACAACCATGTTGAGACCTTGGATTGCGACCCATGCAAAACTTGCACTGTCCGGTAAATCAACAAGTCCCTTGACTGCACCCGTAGCTGCAAGCTGAACGCTGTCGAGCACGTATTCGTGGTGGAGGTTGTTCAACGTGTATTGTAAGACAATCGAAGAATTGCCCTTGATAAAGTTGATGGTGTAGGAACCGTTCTGATGCCCGTCGATGTAGGCCCAACCTGCGGAGTCTGTAATACCTTCGTAGGTGTAGTTTACAGAATTTGTCGTATCGGATGGATCTGCAACATACCAAGACGGGAGTACCTGATAGCGTACTTTAGCGGCTGGCGTTTCACCGTCAAAGACTCGGATCGCAATAGCGTTTTCGATTTCCGTCGTATTCCCTGCAGAATCGTTACTTGTTGTGCAAGCAACGATAAGCCCAAGAGTGGCCAAATAAAGAAGTTTGCTATAGTTTTTCATTTATTTATCCTTCTTCTTGTTGAGTGCGACGGGGAATAAGGCTAGGTTCAACTGCATCACGCGATCGGGCACGATGCACTTGTCGACGCGGATCTGGATTTCTTTGCGGAATTCCTTGAGCATCTTTTTGAGGTCTTCGAATCCCTTGGCGTCGACGGCCATGGTGATGGTCGAAATGTCTCGGTTCTCTGGCGGAATTTCATTGAGCGAGCGGATGCCAAACTGCATGACCTTGGAATGGAAACTGCGGATGGCTTCGGCCTTTTCGGCACCTTGAACCGTGATGTGCGGGTCGGCTAAGCGGACTTTGCTGTTGTTGTTGATTGGCTGAATGAAACCGAGCGACTTTAAGATTTCGATGCTTTCTTGTGCTTGCTCTTCGGTAATTGGCGGAATGACGCTGTTTGCGATTTCCGGGATGTCCACGTTGCCGTGTTTTACTTCGATGAGAGCTCTTACGACAATCGTCCACCAGGCGCTAAGATACTTGAGTTCGTTGTCCTTGAGCAAGTGGCGCTTGACATCGCGCAACTGGAATGCCTTTTGCAAAATTTCGGCTTTTGTCTTTTCGGACTTCGTGCGCGAGGCGACAATCAGCAAATCAAAATATGCAGCTCCGCGACCGTCGAGCCCGAGCATTTTTTTTGCGGCGGGAACGGCGTGGACGGGGAGGTTGCGTTTTTTCTGGACGATATAGTAAGCATGGCTTGAATCCAAGCCAAGTGTTTTGCCGAGAGTGCTGAAGGAATACAAGGAGTTGTGCTTTTTGTGCTCCAAGTAATAATCCTTGATCATATCTCGGTAGTCATCATAATCAAAGATTTCTGCCATAACCAAACCTAATGTAAATATACTTTAAATTAAGCCTGATAGAGAACGGTGAGTAAATCGTAAGTAGCGATTTGGTGGGCTATTGCGTGAGTTTTGTCAAAAAGTCGGGAATTTGGAGGGAAAAATGGACTAATGCTTAGGTCGAGAGCCGTTGATCGTCATTCTCCGAAGGAGAATCCATACATTAATAGAAAACAGTATGGGTCCTCCCTGTAGGAGGATGACTGCTTGGGAGGGGGGAGCCTCATCTAGGTTTTGTTTTTTTCTAGAATTGTAATTGATTGGAACCGTTTTTATGGAAAAAATTGTGGAAAAGAAAACTAAAATGAAATGGGTTGCGAAGCTTCTTGGCGTTTTGCTAATGTGGGTTATTGCATTCGTTGGGTATAAGGTTTGGTATAAACATGTTGAAGAACGTATTCGATATGAAAACATGATTGAAGTGACGAACGATTGCATTCGTGCGGGCGACTGGAAGTGTGCTGAGAAAAAGGTTCGCGAACTTTTGAAGTCCGTACCGAACGATACGAATTTGCAGATGCACATGGCAGGGATTCTCTTTGAACAGGGCCGTTATAAGGAATGCATCAGTTACATTGAAACTTTGAATTTTAAGCATGCGGATTTAGATTATCTTGTTGAAAAGTCAAACCTTCTGGAACAGGAATTGGCGCAACTTGGCGTTGAAAAATCCATGCATTTCCGCTTGGAATTTGATGGCGGTCCTTCAAAAAAAGATGTGATGGAAGCGCTTGCAGTGTTAGAAGTCGCGTATGATTCGATTAGTAATTTGTTTGACTTTTTGCCCGAAAATAAAATGTGTTTGGTGTTGTATCAAGATAAGGAATTCCAAGGCGTGGGGCCGCGCCCCGATTGGGTTGGCGCCGTGTTTGACGGAAAGTTGCGTGTGCCTGTGAACATGATGGTGTATCGCGAAGTTTACCGCCCCGTGCTGTTCCATGAATTGACTCATGCGTTTGTTCGTGCAATGACTCGTGCGAATGTTCCGTGCTGGATGAACGAGGGAATTGCTCAAGTGATTGACGCTTCGCATAGCGGTGAAGAACGCCCTTCGGGTGCATACCCGAGCATTGAATCGTTGAAAAAATCTTTTGTGAAAGAAAAGAATACGGAACAAGCGACGAAACTTTATTGGTATTCTAGACGAATGGTCGAGGAACTTTTGTGGCGTGATGGTGGCGGCCCAGCGGCGTTTCGCAAGTTTGCAAAATGCTTGCAGGATTTGGGTGCGCTCGGAATGGATGGCGCTTTGAAAAAGTATTATGACATGACTGCCCAGGATTTGCTGGAGTCAGTGCGGTAGCATGGTGGAAAATTTTGCAATGATTTCGACGATGAAAAATATTGTGATTCTGGCAACCGGCGGGACCATCGCTGGCGCTGGTGAGCTAGGTAAGGATCTTGGTTATAAGTCTGGCTCAATCGAAGCGCAAACGTTGATTGATGCGGTTCCTGAATTGAAACATGTAGCAAATATTTTTGTGGAACAAGTTTGCAATATCAATTCGGACGATGTCACTTCTGAAATTTGGATTTCGCTTGCTTTGCGAATAAAAGAACTAAGTGAAGTTGGGCTTGGTGCATCGCATGAAAATGTTGATGGCTTTGTGATTATGCACGGGACCGATACGATGGAAGAGACCGCGTTTTTCTTGAACTTGGTTCTGAACACCGCAAAGCCGGTGGTGCTGACTGGTTCAATGCGCCCCGCCACTGCTGCCGAACCCGATGGCCCCGCGAACTTGCTCTTTGCTGTGAAAAGCGCTGTGGAATTGTCATCACGTTTTGAATGTCACCCCGGACAGTCTTCTTCTGATTTGTCATCCCGGACTCCGTTCCGGGATCGCCTATCTCGATTTGCAAAATCCATGCCTGTCTTCGTTGCATTCGCGGGCAAGCTTATGGACGCTCGCACTGTGCAAAAAATCAATGCGAACGACCTCGACGCCTTCGCAGAAGTGGGGGTTGTGCGGACTCTCGAGCCTGCATTCGACATCTCTGCCTTGCGATCCCTCCCGAAAGTTTCCGTTCTTTACTTCAACGCAGATGCCGATGCTGATTTTGTTCGCTTTGCAGCCGAACGCTCGGCAGGCATTGTCATTGCTGGTGCTGGCGCCGGTGAGTTCTCACAATCATGGGCGGCAGCAATTGCTGATGTCGTTGCTAAAAAAATCCCCGTAGCCATTTCAACACGAATCAATCGCGGTTGCATTGTGCCCGAACAACTCCTTGTTCCAGGCACAATCGCTGCTTACGGGCTTCCACCAGTAAAAGCTGCTGTACTCCTGCGTTTGGCCCTGACTATAACGCGCGATCCTGTCGAAATTCAGAAAATTTTTAACGAGTAAAAATACCGTCATTCTGAGTAGCGAAGCTACGAAGAATCCAGTGCAGTGATGAAAAGTTTCTGGATCCTTCTCCTTTCTGCATCAGGATGACTAGAAAAACAAATGGTAAACTATGAAATTTCTCATCCAACGTGTTACAAAAGCTCAAGTCGATATCGAAGGTGTAACAGTCGGAAAAATTGACGGCAAAGGTTTCCTTGTTTTAATCGGAGTAGGCGAGGACGACACTCGCGAAATTGCAGACCGCTTCATCAAGAAAATGCTTGCGCTTCGCATCTTCGCCGACGAAAATGGCAAAACGAATCTCTCCATCAAAGATGTCGGTGGTTCGCTCTTGCTCGTCTCGCAATTTACGCTTTACGCCAATTGCAACAAGGGTAATCGCCCGACGTTTAACGGTGCTGGCAACCCAACGCTTGCCAACGAACTTTACGAGTACATCATCGCGCAATGCAAAAAAGAAATTGCTGTTGTCGAAACGGGAAAGTTCGGCGCGGACATGCAAGTGAGTCTTGTGAATGACGGTCCGTTCACTATAATGCTAGATTAACAGGGAATGCGTCATGGCAAAATAGGAGATTTTTATGAACATCAATTGTTTTTCGCTTTTGTCGCCCTGTAGAGCGCTCGCATTTTTAACCGTTGCCTTCCTTGCTTCTTGCGCGGGATCGCGTGATTCTGCTCCCGAAGGCGGCGACATGGCTGATGCTCCTTGCACGGAATGCGGCACGCAGGGCGAAATTGAACTCAAAATCACGGACGAAAAATTTTACCGCGAATGGAATCCCGTGGCGTTTAGTCGCATCGATTCTAACGCTGTTGTTGGCGTTTTCCCTTCGCTCAAGGTGACCGCGAACCGCCCCGAAGATTGCAAAATGTGCCACAGCTTTAGCGCTGACGCACTTGACTTTGACCTTGCACGTGTCGAAGATTCTCTGTTTGTAAAAGCGTTCCCAAAAATGACCCGCGAACTGATGCTCCCGGGAATGCGTGTTCCCGATGCTGATTCTGCGTACATGGATATGTTGTCTGCAAAACTTCTCAAGATGAAATTTGTCGAAGGCAAACGCCTTGATGATGTGACTCCGTGGGAAGAACGCGATGGCGTTGAGCAGACGTTAACGCGGCAATTGCCTTTTGAACTTTCGGATATGCTGAATAAAATCGCAAGCCGCTACGAACTCCGCTATTTGACAATCCCTCTCCTGATGGACGTCACAATGGATCCCGACTTGGGCAAAAAAGGCGGTTTCAAATGGCAAATCGTTTGGAGCATGTGGGATGCCCGCTATGGTGAACTCGTTTGCCTTGCGTATTCAAAATTCACTGCCGCGACAACAACCCGCGTGGCGCCTGAAAAAGAATGGGCAACGCCATTTGCTTCAAGACTCTGGCGCATGTTCTCCGTCGATGTCGCGAATTTCGAGAATCACTAGTCTCTCGTCATTCGCCTTATGCCGTTGTCGTCTATCCCTAACCACCAACCACTAACCACTTCTTACTAAAGTTTAAACTCTATTCTCTCGTCTTTCGTCTCTCGTCTTTCGTCTAAAAATCTATAATTGCGATTATGAATACTCCATTTTACGTTTTTATGAAGTTGTTGCCGAAGAACGCTGCTAGCCGTCTCTTTGGTGCGTTTACGCGCTTGCGTATCCCGTTCTTGAGCAAGTTCGCTCGTAACGCTTTTGCGAGCTATTACAAGCTGGATATGGCGGAGTCTGAATATCCGTTGAGCCATTACAAGAATATTGGCGAACTTTTTATCCGCAGGCTTAAGCCGGGCATGCGCCCTGTTGCCGATGCCGAAATTGTGAGCCCGGTCGATGGCGTTCTTTCGCAGACGGGCACGTTCGATGGCGACGAACAGAACTTGATTCAGGCGAAGGGCAAAACGTACACGCTCAAGAGCCTTTTGCGCAGCGAAGAACTTGCCGAACGCTTTAAGGGCGGCGCGTTTGCGACGATTTATTTGGCTCCGTTCAATTACCATCGTATTCATAGCCCAGTCAAGGGCGACCTAGTACTCTCGAGCTACTGCCCGGGCACGTTGTGGCCGGTAAATGCGGGGAGCGTTGAACGTGTTGAAGGCCTTTTTAGCATCAATGAACGCCTCACTAGCCAACTTCGTTTGGCTGATGGTTCTGAGATTCTCGTGGTCAAGGTGGGCGCAACAAACGTTGGGCGCATTGGCGTTGTGTACAACGATTCGCTTTTGACGAATGCGGGTAAACTTCCGCGCGATAAAAAGCGCTTGGACTGGATTCCGAATCAGCAGTTCTCGTTTGAAAAGGGCGATGAACTTGGCCGCTTTGAAATGGGCAGCACGGTGATTCTCGTGGTCGATAAAAAGATTCGCGAACGTCATCCGGATTTGTTCAAGTCGCGTCTTGGGCAGGCGGTGAAGGTGGGCGAGGCGCTCTAAGCGGCTCGGCGCTTTTGCGAACGCTTGGCGGTCTGTCGGATGGTTTCTGTAAAACGGTTCATTCACGACGAGCCTGCGCTTTTTAAGGCTTCAAAAGCTTTTGTCGCGCAGTTCTTTTGTTGCGTGGATCCGATTGTTTATGTTACGTGCAAACTGCCTAACGCTAATGCGCGAATTGCATGGACGTTGCTGGGGAGTGCGCTTTTCCAAGATCGTACGTACCCTGATATTTTGCGACTCCTTGCGAAACTTTATGAGCGCTTTCCGGACGATAAGCTTTGGACACTCCCGGTGCCAAAGGGCTCTGAAATTGAAGATGTTGTTGAACAAACTTTCAATAGCCGTAACTGGTCCGTGTTTGAACATGTGGCTGGAATTTTTTGGAGCGTAGGCCTTTTTGTCCGTCGTCACTCGGATTTGGTGGCGTGGGTTCGCGAACATTCTCCTGAAGAATTGTGGAACGATTTGGGCGATATCTATTTCATGGGGCGTTCGAATCCACGGCCGAAAGTTTGTGCTGCGATTTACCGATTGATAGCGCCTGCACCGCTTGGCTTGGGCCTAGAGTGCCTCGGCAGTTCCAATAGCTCGAGCGTTTCTAAAATGCCGCCGCTCCCGCTGACGATGGGCGCTCGCCGTTTTTTGGCGATGCTCGGCCCCGCGAAAGATTCCAATTTTTCTGAACTGGAACCGCAAGAAAAGCAAAAGCTCGCCAACGAATATTTTGCAGCGCTTGCTCCCGAAAACCCTTATTTTGCAGCTCACTCGTTGCAATTTTTCCTAGAGAACGGGACCGAGGGCTTTATTTGTCGTGAACTGACGAACAGTTGCGCGGATTGCCCGCTTTACGAGTATTGCAATTACGCTGAAGTCCGCAAACGTTATTGATGTATGCTAAATTTTATTCGTATGAATCGATTTTCGTCTAAGAAGTTCTTGCCCGTAGCTTCTGCGCTGTTTGGCGCTTTCTGCGGTACGCTACTTTGTGCATCGCTAGTGGCTTGCGAAAAAAAAGTGGACGAAACGATTGATTACACGCTGATGTGTTACAACGATGTCTGGCCAATGGATGAAATTCGTATAAGTGAAGGCTCTGACTACGACATCAAGGCTCTTGAAAAGAAAATTGAATTGCGTTATCCGATGATGCTCGGCGATACGCTGGATGTAACGATTCTTGAGTTTAAAAGAGATGTCTATGCGTTGGACTATTACATGAATAGCGGGCGTTTTCAGGGGATTCTTCCGATTTTGCGCGGCTCGTTTTTGGAACAAAGTATCCGTTCCGGCGCCCGCATTTTCATTTTTAAGCACGATAGTTTCCGCCGTTATGAACGTAGCGATCTTGAAAATTACGTCCGGCATTTCTCGAGTGCTCGCCATGGCGGGTTCCCGCAGGAATTCCTTAGCCTTCCGTTTGAGCACCGAGAATCTGGGCATACGTCTATCCAAACCAAGTATTTCATTGGAGTGAAGGCTTATTTCCCGGTGCTGGCGCAGAGCTATAGAGATTCTGACTTGCAGTGGAATGTAGCTCGCAGCTGGGATCTTGTGGATGAAAACGACTTTATTGCTTGGGGCCGTCAGTTGAACATTGTACAACCGAAGGGCGTGTACCGCGAAGCTTCGACGCTTTATTTTAGTGCGGGTGAGGGCGTAAACGGCATGGCGACAAGGCTTCCCGGCGGTCGCGTTGTGGCTGTGTGGGGCTATTTGGATTGGACGGATCTGGAACGCAAGTTCTTTACCGCGAGCGACCGTGTCTACGGCGCGAGATTTTAGCCCTACTAGCTGCCAAACGTCAACTAAATACTATATTAAAGTTATGGCTATTGAAAAACTTGCTGAAACTCTTATGGAAAAGCTCCGCTTTATCACCAAGGCGGAAACTGTAATTGGCGAACCTATCCAGGCGGGTGAATCGACTGTGGTGCCTGTGAGCCGCGTTTCTCTTGGCTTTGGCTTTGGCGGCCATCAGGGAAAGGGCGATACGTCTGCATCTGGCGGTGGCGCTTCGGTCGATCCGGTGGCGTTCCTCGTTATCAAAGGCGATGACGTGCGCATTATGCCGATAACTAAGGACAGCTCGCTTGTCTCGAAGGTGATGGACATTGTTCCTGACGTTATGAACAAATTTACCGGCAAGAAGTCGCTGAACGACGTTTAATCGCCTCTTGGCTTGACCTGATTGCTTTTTTGCCCGCCGTTTGTGTGGGCGTTTTTTGATGTGTCGAGAGAAAGTCTCGGACTGTAGAGTCTGGGGCTTTTTTTGTGAAAAATGGAACTTTTATGGCCGATTTTTTCTTGTTTTTCGCAATGTAAAGCTCTCTTAATTTTTGAGAACATTTTTATAGTGATGGTTCTCACATATATTCTTGTAAATATTGTAAAAAATTGCGTTTTCTGTTGACATTCGCTATTTAAAAGAGTATCTTTGATAGTGTAGAAATGAGAATGGTTGCGCCTTTGGGTGTGTATGGATTAGGAATTTTGAGAACGTCTAAAGGGTCTCAATCCATTCTCTCAGTTTCGTAGGGTGAATTGGTGCATTCTACGAAATGCCCGGCACGGGGTGAAACGTGCCACCGGGATCCTCCTCCAAGGCGCCGTAATGGCGTACTCCTAACACAAAAAATAGGACCTCCTCACGAACAATGAGGAGGTTCTTCTTCTTTTTAGGAAAAAGATTGCAAAAAGAGCGGGAGGGGACCAAGCTCGGAGTTGCGAAGGCCGCACGGTCCCCTCCCTGCACCCTCCCCTTCCTTGGCCGACGCTTTTTTAATGAAAAAAAGTCTCGGCAATGCGCCGAGACTTTTTAATTTTGGTTGGCTATTAATAATTAGCCGAGCACCTTTTTCTCAAAGTCGCCGAGGCAGTCGACGAGGGCCTGAACGCCTTCGACCGGCATAGCGTTGTAGATCGAAGCGCGGAAGCCGCCGACAGAACGGTGGCCCTTGAGCTGCTGGAGGCCGCGAGCCTTAGCGAATTCAAGGAATTCCTTGGCGAGATCGTCAGCCTTGTCAGCTGCGACGACGTCCTTGTTGAACACGAACGGAACGTTCATGATGGAACGGTCTTCCTTAGCAGCCGTACCGACGAAAACCTTGGAGTTGTCGAGTGCGCTGTAAAGGAGAGCTGCCTTGGAACGGTTCACTTTTTCGATAGCTTCGACACCGCCGAAGTCCTTGAGCCACTTGAGAGTACGGTTCATCACGTAGACTGCGAAAACAGGAGGCGTGTTGAACATATTCTTGTTGTCGATGTGGGTCTGGAAGTTGAGCATCGTCGGAATGGTGCGGTTCACCTTGCCGAGAAGGCCCTTCTTGATGATCGTCACGGTCACGCCAGCGCAGCTGATGTTCTTCTGGGCGCCGCCATAAACGACACCGAAGTCAGAAACGTTGATCTTCCTTGCGAGGAAGTCGGAGCTCACATCGGCCATGAGGAAGCCGGACTTCGGCTTCGGGAAGCTCTGCCATTCCGTACCGTAGATGGTGTTGTTTGCGGTAACGTGGAGGTAGGTTGCGTTGTCGCTGAGCTTGAGGTTCTTGTCGATGTGGTTGTAAACGTCGGCCTTGGTATCGCAAGCGACATTTGCATTGCCGAACAACTTTGCTTCCTTGTAAGCCTTGTTTGCCCAAACGCCGGTCAAAGCGTAGTCGGCCGTAGCGTTCTGGTCGAGGAAGTTCATCGGGAGCATGCAGAACAAAAGTGAGCAACCACCACCGAGGAACACGATGTCGTAATCTTCCGGGATGCCCATCAATTCACGGAGGTAGTCTTCCGTCTGGGCGAACATATTTTCAATCGGCTTTGAACGGTGACTCATGGAGAGGATGCTGATGCCGCTATTTTCGAAGTCGATGCATGCAGCAGATGCTTCCTTGAGTGCCTGTTCCGGCAGGACAGACGGTCCTGCGCTAAAGTTATAGACTTTATTTGCCATTGTTTTGTTCCTTTTTAGGGGTTGTATTGGGCGTGAACCCAATTTAAAAATTACGGGGTAAAAATAGCAAAAACCGCTCCGTCCGGCTATATCCATAGTCATAAAAAGATTTTATGCGTCGTAATAGAGCTATGAACGGCAAATGTGTTGCGCTGTCACCCCGGACTTGTTCTTAGTGGACACTTGCAATTTTATTGCTTATGTGTCCACAATGCTCGGAATGGGGACGGGGGCGCCCTTCTCGATCGTTCAAAAAAGGCGATGCCGGCACTGAGGCCGGCATGACAATAAAAAAGGCGGACATTCGTCCGCCGTTTCTGTTAATTCCGAATGCGAACTACACACCCAGTGCCTGGATGGCGGCCTTGTACTTCTTCAAGCGGAACTTCGTCTTGAGTTCACGACGTTCCTGGCGGTGGATGTACTTGTCTTCGAGAAGCACGTTCAAAATAGCGCTCTTAGCCTTGGCTGCCGTCGGATTGTCCTTGAGCGTTTCGACAAAGCGCACGAAGTCTTTTTCGCGGGCATCGTAGGTGGCGTCTTCGGCCGGCACGCCCTTTTCCATGAGGTGGCAGCTGTATTCGTCAATCCAGGACTGGTTCTTGTGATAGGTCATCTTCTGGATGAGGTCAACCAAGTCGGCTGGAACGCCCATCTGGATCATGTCGTCCGGAGTTTTCTTGGTCGAAGATGTGATGGAATCCTGCAAAATGGCGAGTACCTGAACTTCTTCCGATTCGCCTTTGTTTTTTAGGTAATCTGCGACGTTCTGGAGAAAATCAATGTATGGTCCGCCGGCCTTGTCCTGTTGACCTTTGTGGACATTGGTCGCGATTTTGTAGGCATCTTGATAAGAGAGCATTATTAACCTTTCTTTTAAAAAATTTGAGCATCCACGATACTCATGCCTTGAATATATATAACTCTCAAGTAAAAAAGTGGCTGCTCGATTCATTTTTGCCCCAAAAGACACTTTTTTCTTGAAAATTTTAGAAAATAGGTCTTTTTTTCTACAAAAATGAGCTGTTTTTCGTTTTGTATAGCCCAAATGGGTTATATGTTTTGCCCTTTATTTTTTTTATCAAAAAGCTAAATTTTGCGCCAAATTTAAAAAACATAAAAAAATAGGATAATGAGTATGAACTCTCGATATCTTAAATTGGGGCTAGCTGCCTTCGCTGCATCACTCGCTCTTACTGCTTGCGGTGATGACGTTTTACTTTCCGAAGAACAATTTACTACGGTCAATTCGCTCAAGGATGATGACTGTAACGACAAAACTGAAGGTTCCATGGCTTTCGTCAAGTCCAAGGCTACAATGTATGTATGCTCTGAAGGCGAATGGATTGCTATGAAAGACCAAGACGCAATCCAGTACCGTTGCGAATCCAAGGAACTTAAGGATAAGTCTGGTTACGCCATTATTTGCGATGGCGATACGCTTGCTGTATTGAACAACGGTAAAGACGGTGCTGATGGTAAAGATGGCGTCAATGGTAAAGATGGCAAGGACGGTATCAATGGCAAAGACGGCACAAATGGCACTAATGGCAAGGACGGTGCTGACGGCAAGAATGGTACCAATGGTACGAATGGTACTAACGGCACGGACGGTAGCAGTGGATCGAACGGTACTAATGGAACGAACGGCTTGTCCGCCTACGAAATCGCTGTGAAAAACGGTTTCACGGGCACCGAAAAGGAATGGCTTGAATCCCTGAAGGGCGAAAACGGTAAGAATGGTGAAAATGGTACTAACGGCACTAACGGAACGAACGGTACGAATGGTGTAAGTGCCGATACGGCTGCCATCAACAAGTCTGTTAAGGATGCTATTAACGCTATGAGCTCTGCATCTTCTCAAAATCAGAAGGATGTCGAAGAGGCTCTCAAGAACTTGAGCTCTGCAACAGACAAGTTCGGTCAAGATATCGACAAAAAATTTAACGACGCTTACAGCAGCTGGAATGCAGAACTAGAAGACAAGTCTTGCGCCATCGTCGATACGGTTCGTGACAACGAAAAGGCTATCATCACCGTGACCATCAAGTGCGGCGAAGCCGAAACCAAGATGGAAATCCCGTTCACGCCCGTGAACGAGAACCTCGCCAAGGTGTACAAGAAGCATGTTGTCGTGCGTTTCCCGGTGCAGGCCAACAAGGAAACAAAAACCAATGACATCTACGAAGAAATCTGGAAGAACCTCAAGGGTGGCGACAATGCAGAACTTACCGTGACGGACCTTGACGAAAAGTTCGCCCCGAGCGGCAAGGTGTTTATGCAGGACTTGTTCGCCTCTGCCAATAAATCCTTTGTGACAATCGAAGAAACCAACGAAAAGGCGGTGGAATACAAGGTTGCACGCCTCGAAGGGGATCTCGACATCACGAACCTTACGACCCCGGTTGTGAAGCTCCGCGTTAAGCTGAACTTGAGTAACAACGCTTTCGGCGCCTTTGGCGGATTTGGCTCGAACGCAACGGATGTCATTTACAACGCCTATGCAGACTTGTCCGAAGAATCCGATACGGTTGTGGTGGACTTCTTGACGGATTACAAGGCTGCCCGCGTAAAGAACTTGGTCGATGCTGGTTCTAAATTTGCCGCTGCAAACAAGCAGGCTAACGAAGAACTTGCCGCAGCACTTTACTTGAACAATAAGAATAGCGATGAATATCCGGCTTTCGAACACTTTGTACCGGATCAGCTTGGCTTGCTCGAAAACTTCAATAGCATCGCTTGGGTGATGGCTCTCATCGACCAGAAGAGCAAGACTCCGGGATTTAACGCTGTCTATAACGCATTCCGCAATGTCTTTGCCGAAAATGGTGACTTCAACAAGGCAATCACGACGACATACGCTGGCGAAGATCGCAGCATGTTCTTTGTAGACTACCTCGCTTTGCTTATCGACGCGAACTTCTTCAAGTGGAACCAAATGCAGCATGGCGACTATACTGCTGAAACGAATGTCTGGAGTGGTACGGATGCCGTCTATTACAAGATTTTGCAGAATGGCTTTGTGGATGCCTATAAGCTTAAAGTCGAAGACGCAAAGGTTTTCAATGATCCGTCTGGCTATAGCAGCAAGGTATATAAGTCTGATGTCAAAGGGGGATATTTCCATTACTTTGAATATATCGAAAACGAACAAGTTTGGTATCCTATAACACTTTGGGCTGTAGGTGTTGCAACGGTGGAACAAGTTTGCGATGCTGACGCTGTTAATTCGACCTTCTTCTATAGCTTTGAAGGTCTTGATGAAAATGCCGTTTGTGTATGCGACAATGGAAAATGCTACTGGCAAGATACTGAAAATGTATGCTTGGGCCGTAATAAAGGAGATAAGGGATCGGCGTTCTTTAACGGGGAAATTCAAGAGTATGAGTGCGCAGAAGTAGAATGTAATCCATCCGCTTCTTCTTGCGTTGGTTTTGAACTTGGTCCTGTCAGTCCGAGCTCTTCGGGTTCTTCTGGTGAATATTCTGAACAGAACGGCAAGACTCCGGAAGAACAGGCCAACAATCCGGAATCCAAGCTTTACCTCGGTGAATGCAGCGCTACAGTAAACGAAGGCAAAGAAAAGCTGTTCGACACCAAGAATGCGGAACTTGCCACGGCAACGAGCAAAACAACCTTTGTATGCGATGGCTCCAAATGGAGACAGAAAGATTATCATGACGAGGAATATGGAATATGTACAAAAACCGTGATGGAAAAGGGAGTCGTCAAGGAAGAAAATGGTTCCGCCTGGTACAAATGCGATTACCTTGATAAACAGGAAAAATACGAATGGATCGCTACTGATTGGCGTGACAAGGATTTAGAAAAGGCTTGCCATTATGGCAATGTCAATGAAAAAGTGGTTACTGAATCCGATTATGAATATGTTTGTGAAGAAAATTCTGAATATACAGACAACTGGGGTAACCATAGCCATGAATGGCGTGAAACGACTGCTGATGAATATTGCGTGGGTGACCGCGTCAAGGCTACAGTGCAGAAGCTTGAAAACGAAGACCTCGGCGAATCGACCTTCAACGAAAAGTGTAGCTACCACGGTTCTACCTATGCGAGAAACAATACTGCTAGCGGGGCCAAGGAATGGGTGTACTACGGTAATTTCATCAACGAAAGCACAAGAAACAGCGTTTTCTTGTTCTTGAACGGTTATGAGGATAATGTAATTTACACTTGTAACAATTGGTACTGTGATTCTGTTTCTGTAGAAGTCGTGCAGGGTGAAATTGCCTCGAATATGCCAGAAGACGAAAAACAGAAATGGATTAATGTCCTTTGCAACTATGGCGATTACAAGCGTGCTAGTGGCTACGCCGACGGCATTGCCTTTGAAGTCAACGTAACGTTAAAGAGTGGCGAAAATCCGAAGACGTTTGTCGCTAGTGCCGCCAGAAATGATTGGCACGAACCTACCTTTGAGGATATCTATGGCAAATGCGACGAAGATAAGATGAAAAATCAAACCAAAGTAGCTGTTTACGAAGGAATAAAATACAAGTGTAACTACATTTCTGGAGCTTCTTCCAGCGGATACTCTTGGGTTAAAGCAAGCGATTTGGATGAAGACGCTACGCTTGGAATTTGCACAAGAAATCGAAGAAAAGATGTCGCTATAGTCGGTAACGCATACTATGGATGTCATGATAATAATAACGTAGAAGGAATCCCCGCAAGTTCTTCCTCCACAGATTGGCTAGAAATTGGTGAAAAAGAGTACCTTAACGCCAAGCTTGGTGATTGCGATACCGATAGAGGTAATACTAAAAACATTGCAGACATTAAGAGCGAAACCCTCAAGGATGGTGAAAGCCACAGTTTCAAGTGCTCTATAGCTAAAGAAGTCGTAAATGGCTATGGTAAGTGGGTTGACGCCTCCACAGACATTGCTCTCGACCAGATTTGCAACAGAGATAACGAAGATGCAACTGTTACCAAAGAAAGCGTAATCTATGTCTGTGCGTACAAGGATGAATCATCCATGTATCAGTGGATTACTTCTGATGAGTACTGCGAAACTCATGGTGAAAATTTGACATATGGTGGGTATCGTGTCGATCCGTATAGTTCGTCTAGTATAGCTCACTGTGGCGAATCGGATGAGATAGAATGCAAAACGGATATCGACAAGAAAATCTGCCATGCCGGTACCGAGTCTTTCGTCAAATTGGATAGCGTGTGGCAATCTGTGGCAAAATATTGCGAAGACCATTCTACAGGTTCCGCCTGTGAATTTGTCAATCATGAAGGTAATATAAACGAGTCTACTGTTAAGTATTACGAACAAACGGAATACTACGTAAAAACAGAACAAGGTTATAAGAAAGCAGAAACTGCAGAAGAATATTGCGAAGCGTTTA
>CAMUYW010000027.1 GCA_947165045.1 uncultured Fibrobacter sp.
GGTTCCACAACTGATCCATTTTTTCCTGGATTTCTTCGTCGGTCTTACCCAAGACTGTCTTGAACGGGCTTTCATAATTGCCGGTGTAGTAAGCACCTGTAGATTGAGTTCCATCTTTTTCGCAATCCGGGCCATAGTAAGCGCCGTCAGCATCAAAGAAGTTGCCTGTGTAATCGGCTGCATTGGTGAATGTCGGGCCAAGCAGCAAAGCTAAAGAAAGAGAGAAGATAGTTTTTTTCATATTCATGCCACAAAATTACCCTTTTCAATAGATTTTTTAATACATCAAACGAAAATACTAGTGTAAGCCGTTACAACAGGATTTGTACAAATTAAGCAATCAAAAAAAAATGATAAAACCAATATTTTTTCGGGAACCGTTTGCTTTTTTGTGCAGTTGTTATTATATTTAGTGAACAGATAAGCAAGTAAACAAGTGTATCGTAAAGAAATGCGCGGTACATTTGTCTTAGCAATCGTGAAAAGGCTAAAATATGGATTTACGCGAAAAGCTGAACATTCTGGGCGATGCCGCCAAATACGATGTTTCGTGTTCGTCGAGCGGTTCCAAGCGCAACTCGCCCAAAGGCGGGATGGGTTGCGGGCATAGCTCGGGCATTTGCCACACATGGAGTGCCGACGGGCGCTGCATTTCGCTATTGAAAGTGCTGTTCAGCAATGCCTGCAAGTACGATTGCGCTTATTGCGTCAACCGACGGAGCAACGACATTCCGCGAGCGACTTTTACACCCAAGGAACTCATCAACCTCACGCTAGAATTTTATCGCCGCAACTACATCGAAGGGCTCTTTTTGAGTTCGGCAGTCATCGGCACGCCTGATTACACGATGGAACTTTTGATTAAAGTGGCAAAAGAACTGCGTTTAGTGCACCATTTTGGCGGTTACATCCACTTGAAAGCAATTCCTGGAGCAAGTTCAAGACTTTTATTTGAAGCTGGGCTTTATGCCGACCGCAGCAGCGTAAATATCGAAATTCCCTCCGACAAGCAATTGCAATACCTAGCGCCCGAAAAGAATTTTGCATCCATTTACCGACCGATGAATTTTTTGGCGGAACGCAAATTGGAATACAAAGCAGATAAATCCAAGTATTCGCCAAAGTTTTTGCCCGCAGGGCAGAGCACGCAAATGATTGTTGGGGCATCGGGGGAGACCGATTTCCAGATTCTCACGCTTTCGGCAGGCTTTTACAAGCAACAGCAAATGAAGCGCGTGTATTTTTCGGGCTATGTTCCAATCAATGCCGACAAACGCTTGCCGGTCATTACGACAAAGCCACCGCTTTTACGCGAACATCGATTGTATCAAGCGGATTGGCTTATGCGTTTTTACAAGTTCGAATACAACGAGATTCTAGACGAAAAGAATCCGTTCTTGGACCCGGATTTGGACCCAAAAGTGATGTGGGCTTTACGCCATCCGGAATGTTTCCCGGTCGATTTGCAAACCGCCGACTACGAGATGATTTTGCGCGTGCCAGGAATCGGTGTGAGGTCTGCGCAACTTATTGTAAGCGGCAGGCGTTACAATAAAATTCGTCTGGAGCATTTAAAGAAAATGGGAGTGGTGCTTAAACGCGCGAAGTACTTCATTTACAACAACGAAGTTCCTCGTGAACTCCATAAGCTTTATCCTGAAATGATTCGTCCGTTGCTGATTGCAGGCAAGCCCAAATCCGATCAACTAGATTTGTTCGACACCATGCCAACTGCACTTCCCGCACCCTCAACCGCAGCATTGCCTGCACCAGCGCCATTCATCCAGCCCACAAAACGCGCACCTTTAGCCCCGAATTTATTCCGGGGGGATAGGGTCCATAAATAAAAATTCCGAACTCCGAATTCCTAATTCCGAATTAAAAATGTCTCTCGCCATTCATTACGATTCTACTTTCGACGGTTTCTTGAGCGCGGTTTTCGAGATTTACCGCCAGCACCTTGATGTCATAAGCTTTGTCGCCGAGCGCACTTATGAAGCAGAACACCAAACAGCCACCGACATTTTCACGCAACCGTTTCACATCGAAACATCCGAAGAATCCGCAAGGCGTCTCAAGCGCGCCATCGTCAACGCCGCAAGCAAAGACGTACTGAACTTGCTCGAAACATGCTTCCGCTCCGAAGATGCGGGAATCGAGATGAACATACTCGCATACTTGCGCAAGCTATTTGCTGGCATCGACCCGAATTACGGGCGCAATCCATCGAGCCTCGAAATGATTCCGCTCATCACCATCGCTCGCTCGGTCCGTCGCGAAATGGATAACATGTACGGAATGGTGCGTTTCAACAAAGCTCCCGACGGCATGTACATTGCAGAAATCGAGCCCAAGTACGACATTCTCGAAATGATTATTGGGCATTTCCGCTGCCGCTACCCGAACGGTACATGGGCGATTATCGACGTCAAGCGCGGATTTGGCGTGTACTACGAGAACTACAAAACACATTTTGTAACAGTTCCCGACCCAAGTTACATTTCTGCGCATGCGCCTCCAGACGAATTCACACGCATGTGGAAGTCTTATTACGACACAATGGCGATAAAGGAACGCCTTAACCCGCGCCTGTTGCGGCGGTGCTTGCCCGTTCGCTATTGGAAACACCTTCCGGAGCGTTCTCTAACAAGCTTTTCGAACGAGCGGGTAGGGGAGACCAGGCCTCAGCTTCCGTCCGCAGCCGCAAAATCCAATGCAGTAGCCTCAATAGAGTCAAGTTCTCGTCTTACACGACCTGAGCGAGCCTCTTTGCATCCATAAGTCCTTTAATTCTGTATGCTTACACAATGTTTCTCGCTGAATTTTTTATATATGCGTAAAAAAATTTGGCTCTAAAAAAACATTTAGTTGTATATTTATATTGGATTAATGAATTTATGGAGAAAATAAAAGATATGAACGGCTCTTCTGTCAAACCGGGCTTTTTCGTTCAAGATTCTTTTCTGTATAGCAAGGACAACGAAAAGGTTGTCCTCCGTGGTGTGAACCACATGTTTATTTGGACTGATCGCGAAGGCAAGACAATCCCCGAGATTGCCAAGACCGGCGCAAACTGTGTGAGAATTGTTTGGAATACCCGCGGCCGAATCAGCGACCTTGACAACATCATTTCGCTTTGCATTGCAAACGGCATGATTCCCATTCCGGAAATCCATGACACAACCGGTAACTGGGACCGTTTAAGTGACGCTCTCGAATTTTGGCTCCGCGAAGAAACGCTCCAGATGATTTACAATCATCAGGAATACCTAATTTTGAACATCGGTAACGAACCTGGCGACAAGGCCCAGAGTCCCGATGAATTTTTCAATGCCTACAACATCATCGTGACAAAGCTCCGCGCTTCTGGCGTGCGAGTCCCTATCATGATCGACGCCGACGAATGGGGCCAAAACGAAAAGAACCTTTTGAACGTTGGCCCGAAACTTTTGCAGGCAGACCCAGAACACAATTTGATTTTCTCGATTCACATGTGGTGGCCCACGGAACGCCACAATCCGGTGGCAAGCGGCTATGAGACCGTCAAGGACCGCATCAAGGGCACGCTCGAAGAATCTCTCAAGCGCAAAATTCCGCTGATTGTCGGCGAATTTGCTCCGGTTGCAGCTGGCGGCGTGAGAGAAATCCCTTACAAGTATATCATGTCGGAATGCGAACGCCTGAACATCGGTTGGCTCGCATGGAGCTGGGGCCCGGGTAACTTCGATAGCCCCGAAATGGACATGACTGTCCACGGTTCCTACAACACGCTCGTAGGCTGGGGCAAAGAAATCGCCATAGACAGTTCTCTCGGCATTCAGAACACGAGTGTCATTCCGAACTTTATCCAGAACAAGGACTTTACAACGGGTTCTCAGGGAACCGGCACGAACATCATTGAAAACGGCGACTTTAGTGCCGAAGATCCTCTCAGCGGTTGGACAACCGACTTCTGGGGCGGCAAGGGTGATGTTACCGTTAAAGATGGAGTCGTCCATTTCGACATCAAAAAGGGCGGCAAGGATTCCTGGAATCTCCAGTTCAAGCAGCACTTTGCACTCCACAAGGGTGTCACGTACATTTTCAGCATGCGCGCCAAGGCCGACAAGCCACGTACGCTCAACGTGAACATCAAGAAAGACTGCGAAACTTACACGCCGTACGCTAACGGCCGAATCCTCGACTTGAGCACAAGCTGGCAAAACTTCAGCTGGAAATTCACAATGAAGGAAGAAACCGACGTGGATGCAGTGCTTATCTTCGATATGGGCGGCGTGCCTATTTCTTGGAATCTCGCCGACGTATCGCTTGTTCATGCACGCAGCGTTGCCGACCGCCTCAACAGAACGTTCCAGCGCAACGTGCAAAAGAACTCCGGCTACTTCAACGCCCCGAACGGTCCGTGGGAATTGCACCTGTACTCGACCAACGGCACATTGCTTGATATTCTCGACAAGGGCAAAGGTGGGGAAGGCATGCGCCAGTATCCGAAGATTGAACGCAGCGGCATTATGGTCATCAAAGACCTTGGCTAAAGCTATTTAAACAGCCAAAAAGCCGCGCTGTCCAAAAGGATTTGCGCGGCTTTTTTTTGTAATTCCGTAACTTGGCTACAGTTAACTACGCCTTTGCGATTTTCAAGCCATCGCTAAACGCCTTGCCGACTTTTTCGCCAACAACGCGGTAAGCATGAGCTGCGGAATCGTAAGAAATCGGTTCGACCTTCCCGAGATCGACCTTGCCATCTTCGCCAAGAACACGCTCGTCGGCGCTGGTATTCACGACTCTACCCACAATGTAGGTGCTACCATCAAAATCCGGGCTGCATTCCTTGAGTTCACATTCAAGCGTGAGCGGGAATTCTTCGAACATCGGAGCATCCACATGCGCACTCTTAATCACATGGACACCGGACTTTTCGACCTTGTTCGGCATTTTCTTGCCACTCACCACGCCAAAGAAATCCGAAATCGTAGCCGTTTGGCGCGTACCAAAACTAACGGTAAACGCCTTACGAGCCTTGATATTTTCCGTTGTCTTGTGGTCCGTACCAAGGCAAATCGAGATCTCGTCTTCTTCACGCTGACCACCCCAAGCCGCGTTCATAGCGTTAGGAGTGCCGTCTTCGTTGTAGGTCGCAATGATGAGCACAGGCAGGGGAGTGATAATAGCCTTTTTACCAAAATCTTTACGCATAAAATATCCTTCTATAAAACTTTTGCGCCTTAAATATTAGAAATCATCATCAGAAATAACACCTGTTTCCTGAATATTGTCGCATTCAGCGATCAACGACGGAGCAACCAACGGAACCATATTATTCGGAACAGGACCTGAAAGTTTTTCCGTAATAATATTTCCATTGCAAGTCACAATAGTTCCATCGTCATCCTCGACAGCCTCCGCCTTCGCCTTGACGCATTCCTGATCAATCACGCTTTGCGGGACATTCGGGGCAAATTCAGCAATACCCGACAAAGTGAAAATGTTTTTTTGGAACGTTGCTTCAAAAGTCATCGTAACAGAATCCGGAGCGACGATGACCATTTTGAAGACATCATCCGTATCTTGCAAAATATCGCATGTGGCTTTGCCATTTTCTGTTTTGGGAGGAATATAAGCCGAACTTGAACTTTGGGGGAGTTGGATTTGAGCAGAACTCGAGGATATCCCCATTGAACTCGAACTTTCCATTTCAGGGAACATCAATTTCATGAGGTCACACATTTCCTGTGCTTTCTCAGCAACTTCTTCAAACGTTTCCCCGTTAGTCGGTTTTGTTTGCTTGGCGGTTACGGAACGTTTCCCGCAAGTCACCGTAGTCCCTCCGGCAAGAGCATCTTCTTTTGCATCTTCGCAATACTGTTTTACTTTAGCATCAGAAATTTTTGTATCGTAAAGAACAGTCGTTTCCATTTCGACCTGATTACCAGGAAGAAGAGTCATTGATGTTTTGTTCAATGCTTCATCGGCATAGGTCATGTAAAGTTCGACCTTTTTTTCCGCGGCATTCGACAATACATAGCAATCATTCTTGGTAAAATTAGTCGCATCTTCAGACATAAAAATCGTATCGTTCGCAAAAATAGCAGAGCTACTAGAATAAATATAGGAACTACTAGATAAGACCCCTTGAAATCCTTGAACCGATGAAGACGAATTCGTGGGGCTAAATGGAGCCGGCGACACAGGATCTTCCGTCGAACAAGCGGCTAGAACAAGTGCCGCAGCGGAAGATGCGGTCAATAACTTTTTAACCATTCATTTTCTCCTTTTAATAATCATCGACAACATTATTCTTTAATGAATCATCTGCCTGCAAGAATTGACCGCGCTTTTTAACGCATCTTCAAAACTGATATTAGCAGGAGCAACTTCTTTAATATTTATAGAATGATCACCACAAACAATTTGAGCATTTTTTTCCTGAGCTTCTTGCTTGTTTGCTTCGCATTCCTGTTGAACATATGCCACAGGCACATCTGGAGCATAAGAGACATCGTATTCGATATTCGCTAAATTACCAGCAATCGTAGTCGTTGTTGTCAACGTAGAATTTTCAGTCACAACTTCCATAATAAACGTATCATCCGAAGTGGCGTTGGCCGAACAGCTAAGCACTTTGGAGCCCGAAGCCGACGTGGAATTATCAGAACCACAACCGGAAAAAACAAGAGTTGCCGCAGCAGAAATCAAGAAAGCCTTTTTGAGCATAAAACTCCTTCTAGTAATATATCTTCCATAAAATATAAAACTTGAGAGGGAATTGTTCTACAAACTAAACTAATATTGCAATAATTTACAACAGAAACATTCTCTGAATACCATATAAAAGACAATTTTTGTACATTGTCCTTAACAAATTTATGAAAAGCCTTAAAATTTTGCCAATAATCGCCATTGCGTTCCTGGCGGCGTGCAAATCAACCGTTCCACAGTCCGAAAGCCTGCTCGAAGAACGTGTTTCGACAGCACAAGAAAATAGTTCGAGTTCTTTAGAATTGCCTGTAAAAAGCGATAAAGATTCTACAGTTATTTTTGAACGTATAAAAAGCTACGTCTTTGATTCCGTTATGACGGACATGACTGCAAACTTTACCGTTATGGAACATATTTGTTGTGGCGAAGTTCCATCTGATCTCTTATCATGGTGCGAAGTTAAATATGACAGTACGCAAATCCATTTAAACATGACAAGTCGTGATGAAACATATCAATTTAACTTGAAAATTGAAAATGGAATAGCGTTTGCCCAAAAAACATACAGCAATCTCGATCAGGAAAAAATAAAAGATTTATGCACCCAACACAAAAGCGACTCAACAAAGAAAAACGTTGCTTGCGAAAATAATGCTATAACATTCGCATTCAAAGATGACTTTAGTGGTTATGACTTACGTCAACTTGGTAAACAAGATTTTGAACTTAGATGTTTCTTAAAGACTATTGGAGAACGTTATAGCTGCGATATATGTAATTACGAATGAGATTAAAAAGTAAAACAAAACCAATGGTTCGCTTCTTTACATTAGTTTACATAATCCGCATTATCGGAAATACTTAAACAGGAAGGAGAGGCGGCTAGTTTCACATTTAAACGGTTTTTATGGTTTGTCCGTTGGCACAAAATTTGCTAACTTTGGCACGAAAATTAGTCGAAAATGTAAAACACCCGCCCAACGGGCAATTTTAAAGGAATTTTATTATCATGGCTGAAGAAAAGAATCCGGAACAGAACGCAGAACCGACCGCAGAAGAACGTGCTCAATTTGAACAGGACGTGCTCAAGGCCGCCCAGGATGCAATGAATCTGGAAGCCGAAGCCAATGGTTCGGCAGGCTCAGCAACCGACAATGCCAACGCCGAAAAGCCCGCTGACGTAGAAGGTCAAAATGCAGAAGCACCAAAGGCCGAAGAAAAAGCCGCCGAACAGCCCGCAGCACCTTCCGCCGAAGAAATTTTGAAACAGCAGCTTGCCGACGCTAACGACCGTTTTGTGCGTTTGATGGCCGAATTCGAAAACTTCCGCCGCCGTAATGCCAAGGAACAGCTTGATCTCATCGAAACCGCGAATGGCAAGCTTCTCGAAAAGCTCTCTGAAGTCCAGGACAATTTCGAACGTGCTTTCGCCAGCGAAAACAAAGCCAAGGATCTAGAAGCTTTCGAAAAAGGCATGCAGATGATTTACAATCAGTTCTCCAAGGTCCTCACGGATGCTGGTCTCGAACAGATTGACCCAACAGGCAAGGAATTCGACCCAAACCTTCACGAAGCTCTGATGCAGCAGCCTTCCGAAACAATCCCCGAAGGCCATGTTGTGACCGTCTTCCAGAAGGGTTACAAGCTCAAGAACAAGATCTTGAAGACCGCGAAGGTCATCGTATCCTCTGGAAAATAAATTCCGACTCCCCTTGTCACCCCGGATTCGTCATCCTCGGAGCAACGCGGAGGGGATCCATTATTTTTGAATAAGCATCCTTTCTCGCCCGCCACAATTTCGTGAGCGGGCTTTTCTTATCTCCCCTATTTTTGATAAAATGACAATAGAGATTTGCACGAGCGATAATCCGCAAATATTTTCCGATATATCTTTATCTCTGGTGTTAAACATGTTTGGAGATTAAGATGAAAAATATTTTATCCGTTACTTCTGTATTGGCTTTGGCTGGAATGGCCTTTGCCCAGCAACCAATCATTACAACCAACTACACGTGTGACCCGGCGCCCTATGTCCATGGGGATACGGTTTACCTGTACACGACCCACGACGAGGACAATGCCGAAGGGTTCGTCATGTACGACTGGCTGTTACACACGTCTACAGACATGGTCAACTGGACTAGCCACGGGGCTGTGGCCTCCCTGAACGATATCCAGTGGAGTACTAAGACCAATGGCGCTTGGGCCGAGCAGGTTGTGTTTCGCAATGGCAAATGGTACATGTACGTCCCCATTCATGGTAACGGAATTTCTGTCCTGGTGGCAGATAGTCCCTACGGCCCCTTCAAGGAACCTCTGAACAAAGCCTTGGTTTGGCAGCGGCAACATTGGAACGACATCGACCCCACCGTATGGGTGGATGATGACGGCCAGGCCTATTTGTACTGGGGAAATCCCGACCTCTATATGATCAAGCTTAACGAAGACATGATCAGTACTTCCGGCAATATTGTTACCTACCCCAAGATCAAGGATTACCAGGAAGGCCCTTGGCTCTACAAGCACGGTAACCATTACTATATGGCTTTTGCTTCCACCTGCTGTGCCGAAGGCATCGGTTACGCCATGAGCGACTCCCCCACGGGCCCCTGGACCTACAAGGGCGACATTATGCCTCATTCCTCCCGCAGTAATGGAAACCACCCGGGAATTGTGGATTACAAGGGGAAATCATACGTTTTTGGCCATCATTACCAGCTTTGGCACCAGAAATCCGATAAAATGGGCCTTAAGTTCCAGCACAAGGAACGCCGTTCTGTTGGCGTTGCCGAGATGAAGTATAATGCCGACGGAACCATCCAGAAGATTGACTGGTGGCCGGATAATGGTGTGGCCCAGCTGGAAGATTTTGACCCGTACAAGCGCGTGGAAGCGGAAACCATGTCCTGGGGCGAAGAAGTGAGGGTCCGTAAGAGCGGTGCTGCCGGCAATACGGTCATCACCAACCTTACCGAAGGCAAGTACACCAAGATTAGCGGCGTGGAATTCGGCGACGCGGGTGCGGAAAGCTTCTCGGCGTCCGTGCTGAGCGTCAAGAAGGCATCGAGCATCACCGTCCGCCTAGATAAAGTGGATGGCGAAATCGTCGGCAAGGCGGAATTTAGCGCTGACGGCCTGGTGACGGTGCCGCTGACTGGTGCGGTCGGCAAGCACGACGTGTTCTTCGTGTTCGCGGGCGATTTCGAGGCGGACTACTGGGAATTCGAGGACAGCAAGACCTCCATTCCGCAGGGCCCGTTCTGCAAGGCGAAACTCAGCGACCCCGAGGCAAAATGCGATTTGCCGGTCGTGGGCGCGAAGGTCGAGGGCGCGGCCAACTTCATCGACTTCGAGAACTACGATGTAGGCGGTGCCGGAAAGGCCTACTACGACATGGATACCGAAAATCAAGGCGGCGAATACCGCGAAGACCGTGTAGATATCGTCACCAAAGAAGACAAATGCGGCTCGGGTTATGCCGTGGGCTACACCCAGAAAGGCGAATGGCTCGAATACACCGTGAATGTCGCGGCAGAGGGCACCCTCCCCTACGAACTTTCTTATGCGACCGGCTCGGAAAACGTTGGCGTGCAGTTCTTTATGGACAACGAACCCATCACTGATACGCTAAAGCTAGAAGGAACCGGAGACTGGGATACTTACACGACTTTCAAGGGCGAAACAACCAAGAAACTGACCAAGGGCGAGCATGTTTTCAAAGTCCAGATGACTAGCGACTATGTCAACCTCGACTGGATTGCCTTCGGCGAAAGCGAAAAAGGCGCATCCGAAAAGCGCTGCGAAATCACGGGCATCAAGTCAAAATTTGCAACAGCCCCGGGTATCATTGCGAAAACTGCCAGCGATTTCAAGGTCTTCGACGTGATGGGCAATATGCTCGGCAAAGTCCACGTGAACGCTGGCGCAACTGTTGCAGAATTAAAAGCCGGCCTCAAGAACGCAGGCTTCCGCAACGGAACTTACGTCGTCAAAAGCACTGCCGGACAAGCGTTTAGAATTGAAATTAAGCGATAGGATCCATAAAAATTCAACCCCGACCGCATTTGTATGCGACCGGGGCTTTTTATAGAGTTGTCATGCCCGGCGGAGCCTGCCCTGAGCATAGCCGAAGGTACCGGGCATCTCCTTCCAGAGCGTTTATTTCACGAACGGACGCAGCAGCTTTTCAGCATCTTCGCCTTCGGCAAAACGCACCTCGCCTACGTTTTTGTAGTCGAAGCCAACGAATTCCGAAAGTTGCAACGCTGCAAACTTACGATCCTTGGAGTAGCAAATTGAAACTAACCAATGACCGTTTGCCGATTCAACAGGGTGACCGACTTTTTGCAAAATCGATTCCACGTCGTTTGGCGCCGCGGTGAACAATCGGTTCAACTTTTCCCCTTCCGCCGTTGGATATTCCAGAGTCAACCCAACAACCGGTGAATTTGTCGGAATGTAAGTAACATTTGTCTTGAAGCCGAAAAACTTCTTTTCGACCTTGATGCATGATTTTTCGAAGACGGCACTCGCCATCTCCATATTAGCAATATTTGCCATAATTCTTTCTCTTTGTGTCATGCCGCACTTGTTGCGGCATCACCTTTTAATATGATTTGATAATCCGAATCCGTTATTCAGAATGCTATGTCAAGCCCCGTAAGGGGAACAATTGAAAAATGTCGAGAGAAAGAATCGATTAACACAGTATTCGTTTCAAAGTAAAAACGTAATACTCTTTGGGAACACGATAAGATAACGGTGTCGGAAAGCCTGTATTTAGGCTAAAATAAGTAAAACCATTAAACGCACGGACCTGAGCACCCTTGAAAAATACGCCGTCTCGCCCAAGCAACCTATAGAGCAAACCACCACGCTGCGGGCGCAAAGTCATCTGCGCAGAAGGTCTGCGGCTCCCCCAGAATGCGGCCTTTGTCGAGCGTGCAAACGGATCGTCTAAATAGGAATCACTCGGCTGACTTTGCTCAAAATCGCGGGACGGAGCAACAAATTCCTCCCCCGTTTGCAAATAAACCGATTCATACGAAGAGCAATCGCAAACAGATGCACGAGCATCAAGCGAAGCCGGCAGCACGTATAACGCAAGCAGCGCAACCACCGCCCACACAAACGCCAAAACCGAATTTCGACTTGATTTTGTCATAGTTGCTTTAAATGTTATAAAATTTCTTCATCGTCCATTCCGAGCAGCATCAATTTCAGCATTGATTTCGTCCAAAGTCATATCAGCTGCACCGGCTCGTTCCGCTTCGGCAGAAAGCTGACGCATAATCATAGACATTCGACTTGCAGTTGGATTTGCATTATAAAAAGCACGTCTATCAGCAGCATAGGCAGGAGCCTTTGCGGACGTAACCTCGAACGGAATTCTCTTTTCTCGTACTACGGCTCGTGCAAAAACATTAATCGCTGTAGTCATGGACATGCCAAATTCTTCACAGAGTTTGTCGAACTCCTTTTTCAAATCATCATCCATACGAATGCTAAACGTAGTTTGTGACATAATACACCTTTTTTCTATAAAAATATATAAAAACAAACCAAAATGCAACCTTTTTAGTGATAAAACAAAGAATAACCCGGTGGTCCCTATCGCGGAACTCCAGGGTGACAATGTACGACAAGGCTGCAATTAGGGGGACAACTGATCGGCTCAATCATAGCCATGCTCGCATGGCTATGATTGAGCCGATCAGTTGGGACTTGAACGAAGAGAAAGTCCAACCTTCCCCCACCACCACTCCAATTAAAGAGACCCATTCGACTTCGCTTCGCTACGCTCAGGGTGACACAAACTTCATCCGTTTACTTTTGAAACATTGAATTTTTCGTGCGCTTTTGAGCGATATTCCAACTTAAATCGTTTCATATTGAAGCGATTTTAGGCGATTTTTGTTTTTGGCACGGCTTTTGCTTAATTGACGGCGAAACAAAAAAAGGCTCCGAGGAGCCGCAAGAATTTAAAAATAGGAGATTCCATCATGGGTAAGATTATTGGTATTGACTTGGGTACGACCAACAGCTGCGTGGCCGTTATGGAAGGTGGCAAGCCGGTTGTTATCGCTAACGCTGAAGGTTTCCGCACCACTCCGTCCATCGTCGCATTTGGCAAGAACGGTGAACGCTTGGTCGGTCACGTTGCAAAGCGCCAGGCTATCACCAACCCCGAAAAGACTATTTACTCTATCAAGCGTTTCATGGGCCGCACTGCTGGCGAATGCTCCGCTGCCGAAAAGAACATGCCGTACAAGCTCGTCGGCACGGGTTCTGATCCGGTCCGCGTCCAGATCGACGATAAGCAGTTTGCTCCTCCTGAGATTTCCGCTGCCGTTCTTCAGACCATGAAGAAGATTGCCGAAGATTACCTCGGCCAGACGGTTTCCCAGGCTGTGATTACGGTCCCGGCTTACTTTAACGACTCCCAGCGTCAGGCTACAAAGGACGCTGGTAAGATCGCTGGCCTCGAAGTTCTCCGTATCGTGAACGAACCGACGGCTGCTGCTCTTGCTTACGGTCTTGACTCCAAGAAGAGCGAAAAGGTCGCCGTGTATGACCTCGGTGGTGGTACGTTCGATATCTCCATCCTCGAAATCGATGACGGTATGTTCAGCGTGAAGGCCACGAACGGTGATACCATGCTCGGCGGAGACAACTTCGACGAAGTCATCATCGACTGGATTAACGAAGAATTCAAGAAGGAAAATCCTGGCATTGACCTGAAGAAGGACAAGATGGCTCTCCAGCGTTTGAAGGACGCTGCTGAAAAGGCCAAGATCGACCTTTCTGCTACGACTTCTACGAACATCAACCTCCCGTTCATCACCGCTGATGCTTCTGGTCCGAAACACCTCGACCTCACCCTCAGCCGTGCAAAGTTCGACCAGCTCACCGCTCACCTCGTGGAACGTTCTATGGAACCGTGCCGCAAGGCTATCAAGGACTCCGGCCTCTCCCTGAGCGAAATCGACGAAGTGATCCTGGTCGGTGGTTCTACCCGTATCCCGGCCGTGCAGGAAGCCGTGAAGAAGTTCTTCGGCAAGGAACCGAACAAGACTGTGAACCCGGACGAAGTGGTGGCTATCGGTGCTGCCGTTCAGGGCGCTGTGCTTACTGGCGACTCCGCTGTGAAGGACGTGCTCCTCCTCGACGTGACCCCGCTTTCTTTGGGTATCGAAACTCTCGGTGGCGTGATGACCAAGCTCATCGACCGTAACACCACGATTCCGACCAAGAAGAGCCAGGTGTTCTCTACTGCCGAAGACAACCAGCCGGCTGTGACGATTCACGTGCTCCAGGGCGAACGCGAATTTGCTCGCGACAACCGTACGCTCGGCAAGTTCGACTTGACCGACCTCCCGAAGAAGCCGCGTGGCGTGCCGCAGATCGAAGTGACCTTCGATATCGACGCGAACGGCATTGTGCACGTGTCTGCCAAGGACAAGGAAACCGGCAAGGAACAGTCCATCAAGATTACTTCTTCCAGCGGCCTTTCCGAAGACGAAATCAACAAGATGGTGAAGGATGCCGAAGCCAACGCTGCCAAGGACAAGGAACAGCGCGAACTTGTGGACATCAAGAACCAGGCCGAACAGATGGCATACCAGGCTGAAGGTCAGCTCAAGGAATTTGGCGACAAGCTCCCGGCCGACACCAAGAGCCAGCTCCAGGCTGCTATCGACGACATCAAGGCCAAGAAGGACAACGGCACCAAGGAAGAAATCAAGGCCGCTATGGACAAGCTCCAGGGCATGATCAGCTCCATGGCTCAGGCCGCCGGTGCAAACCAGGCTCAGCCGGGTCCGCAGCCGGGTGCTTCTGAACAGCCGAAGAACGACAAGAAGGGTGACGGCCCGGAAGTCGTTGACGCTGAAGTCGTTGACTAATAGAAATGAGGTCGCTCGCAAGCTCGCTATGAGGGCGCTACGCTCTGAGCTGTGAGTTTTGAAAGTGGCCTCGCAAATGGTGTTTCCCCGTTTTTTAGACTGGGAACACCTTTTTGCTATAAGGATTTATTAACTGAAAGGGCGTAAGCCCGAGCCCAAAGTGCCTTTAGGCACGACCTCATAGCTCAAAGGGAGCCGCAAGGCGACCGACCTGCGAGCAAAGCGAGCACAAAATGGCTGAAAAAAGAGATTATTACGAAGTTCTAGGTGTTGGCAAAGACGCAAGTGCTGATGAAATCAAGCACGCGTACAAGAAGCTTGCCATCAAGTACCATCCGGACAAGAATCCGGGTGATAAGGAAGCAGAAGAAAAGTTTAAGGAAGCTGCCGAAGCTTACGACGTTCTCTCGAATCCTGAAAAGCGCAAGAACTACGACCAGTTCGGCTTCAATGCCCCGGGCGGTGGTTTTGGCGGTGGCGGATTCGGCGGTGCAGGTTTCGACCTCAACGACATCTTCAGCCAGTTTGGCGATATTTTCGGTGGCGGGTTCGGCTTTGGTGGCGGTGGCCGCAGAAGTTCTCGCAAAGCGGGACCTCCGCGCGGTAACGACTTGCAGATCAAGGTGGCGCTCAGCTACAAGGAAATCTTTGAAGGTTGCACCAAGAAGGTTCGCTTAAAACGCTATACGCCGTGTACGGAATGTAACGGCAAAGGCGGCACAAACGTCAAGGAATGCGGCACTTGCCACGGCACGGGTCGCGTGCGTCGCGTGTCGGGCGGTTTTTTCCAGATGGTTTCAGAAAGCGTCTGCCCCACTTGTGGTGGCACCGGTGAAGTGATTGCAAATCCGTGTTCTGCTTGCCATGGCGAAGGCCGCATCCAGGAAAGCGAAGAAATCTCTATCAAGATTCCTGCTGGTGTGAGCGAAGGCCAGTACCTGAACCTCCGTGGCGAAGGTAACTGCGGTCCGCGCGGTGGCGCTTGCGGTGACTTGCTTGTGGTGATTGCCGAAAAGCCGGATGATTTCTTCACGCGTGATGGCGACGATTTGCATTGCCAAATCAAGGTTCCGGTTCACAAGCTCGTGCTTGGCGGAACGCAGCGCATCCCGACTATCGACGGTAACGAAGTGCAAATCAAGATTGCTGCAGGCTCTCAGGCTGGTAGCGTTCTCCGTTTGCGCGACCAAGGCTTGTACCCGCTCAAGAAGCAGGGTGACCGCGGTAGTTTGTTTGTCGAAATCGGAGTCGACATTCCGAAGGATCTTTCTCGCGAAGAAAAGGAACTTTATCAGAAGCTCGCGGATCTCCGTCACGATAAGGAAACCGCACAAGAAGAAAGTTTCCTTGAAAAAGTGAAGAACCTGTTTAAATAAAAGAGCAAGGAGATGCCCGATTAAGTCGGGCATGACAGACTCATGTAGTCATCCTGAGTCCCGGAACAAGTCCGGGATAAACGAAGTCGAAGGATCCTAGCGATTAAAAACTCTCGGGCATACCCGGGAGTTTTTTCGTGCAAAAAAAGGTGACATTTTTTTCGTCTCCAGGTGTTTAATAGATGAAAACATCAAGGAGTTTTGGAGACGCAATGAAAAAGTTTGTCATTTTAAACGCGAGTCCTCGCCCCAACAGCAACATCAGCCAAATGTTGAATATCATGCGCAACGAACTGTTGGCTAGCGGCGATATCGTAAATTATGTGGATGTTTGCAAGTTGCAATTCCTCCCCTGCATGGGCTGCATGAAATGCCGCAACGCACACGACTGCGTGATGCCCGAAGACGACGCCAAAACGATTTTGCGATTGGTTCAGCAATGCGATGGGATTATCGTCGGTTCGCCTTGCTATTGGGGAAATATGACGGGGCAACTGAAAATGTTGTTTGACCGGTGGGTTTACGGCATGATGGACCACAGCGCTCAAGGAGTGCCTCGCCCACTTTTGAGCGGCAAAAAAGCGATTCTTGTAACCACATGTTCCACGCGTTGGCCGTTCAATTTGATTTTCAAGCAATCGCTCGGAACTGTGCGCGCACTGAAAGAAGTCCTTTGTTGGAGTGGGTTCAAAATCAATGGCGTAATTCAAAAAAGTGGCACGCTCAATGGAGAAAGTCTCTCATCGCGTGAAAGCGCGAAGTGCCGAAAAATCGCAAGTAAATTGCATTGCGCAGCTTAAATTTTTGCTTTCCGTCATTCCCGTGAAGGCGGGATTCTTTAAGATGCTCAACTAGATCGAGCATGACGATGTTTTTTTGCATCGCAATGAGTCGCGGCATTCCTCGTGAAGAACCATATTTCTCTCGCGAAGAGTCTCGTCTCCCTCGCAGTTTTTTTCGTCACCCTCGCGGAGGCGAGGGTCTACATGCATTTATCTAAAAATTTTCTGATAAACGTTCTTCTTGGCGCTACTAATTTTCACGACGTAGGGTTTCTGCGCATAATTCGCTACAGGCACAATCGCAAAGCCATCGATTTGCCGACGCATTAGGAGCGTTCCTTGCATGTCGTAAATCGAGAGTTGTACAGAGCCACGCGATGTAGAAATCAGCAAATCACCGCCGATTTTCGAGACAGTCTCCTTCCCCACCGCCATTTGCGGATTGAGTGCAACCTTTCCTGTATCCGGTTTCTCGGGTTCCACATACGGATGCGCCGGATCATCAACAACCACCTTCACATCGACAGTGCTTTCGCAGCCATACGGATTCACATACGTTCCCGTGTAAATGCCGCTGCTTTGCCATCGCATGTCCTTGAAGCGGACTTCGCGGCCCAAGTAATAGAAGTCGTTAGGTCCCTTCCAAGTCCAACGGCCGCCATCGTACGGGTGCGGGCCAATCACAAGCGAATCGCCGGGATTCACTTTGACTTCGGTCGTTTCGTTCCAGCCGCCATCATGGATTTTAGCGTAAGGAATTATTTCGCTTGCCTCGCAAACGCCACCTGTTGCATTTTCAATCACCATTGTTACGATGGATTGGGCCGCAGCCGTGACTGTAAAGGACTTTCCCGAAACATCAATGTCGGAGTCTGCTTTGAGCGCTGCCGGGAGCGTAAAGCGATGAACCTTGGCTTTATTTCCGATGGTCGCAAATTTGCTCAAGTCAAACGTGTATTTAGCATCGCTCGCGCCCGTATTCAACACGACGAGCACAAGCGAGCTGTCTTCGCGGATGGCGGCGAGCGTGTTGCTGTTGTCGCTATCGATAAAGCGGGAACCGGGGCGGATTGCACGGCTGAAAGCGGCGTGCATGTAAAAGCGCGGGGCGTAAGAGAACGTCTGCTTTTTATGGTCGGCAATAATGGTGCGCCAGTTTTCAGCAGGATCCGAAAGTTGCCAATCGACCCAAGCACTCGCATGCATATCGCGGAGGTCATGCAAAATAACGTCCGCCATCCAAAGCGTAATGTCAAGGTCACCACTGCGGTGTAGCGGGCCAGATTCAGACTGCCAAACACGCTTGTCCGCGGCGAACGCGGCGTTATAAAGTTTTGCACGCGAATCGTAGCCGGAATAGCTATGCGTATTCACTTGAAACATGTAGGAACGCGCTTCGGCGCTGTAGCTGTTGAATCGAGCCAAAGCATCGCCGATGTTAGATTCGTCCGCTGCGCTGACAGAAGTCTCCGGGAATAGTCCCTTTTTCCTGAGAGCCTTACCAAGTTCTACAATCATTTCGGATTGCTTATTCTTGAATCCGCAACCTTCCTGATTGCCATTTGCGCTCCACCACCCTGCACTCGGTTCATTAAATGGTTCCACAGTTCGGAACGTGATTCCCCATTCTTCCTTAAAGTGTTTAGCTACTTCGGAGAGGTAATCCGCGAAATCATCGAAGTAATCGGACTTGAGGTTGTCTGCACCATTGACGCCACCAGAAACACAGCCGCTATTCGTCATCCACCATGGAGGCGAATTTGAAAACGCTTCAAATATCGGGTCTTTGACTTTTTTCGCAAGCCAGAACAGCACATTACGCTGGTGCGGGTCGGCAGTCCAATCGTAATCGCCTTTTTCAGTCGGCTTATAACCAGGAACGGCAGCACCACCATCGCCTTTAGTCAAGTGGTTATGCCCCGGTTGATCGCCACCACCGATGTTATAGCGGAAGATATTGTAACCCAAACCGGTATCCGGGTCGGCAACGGCCCCCAGCATTTTGGTATAATTCGCTTCATCCCAAGCGCCCACGAGTTCGGCCCACCAGCAAAGGCTAGTACCCCAGCCTTCAAAAAGCTGGTACTTTTTACCAGGATCCACGACAACTTTCGTTTGCGCATGAGCGGCGCCACAAACAAAAAGCGCGGCCATCAAAATCAATTTACTCTTCACAATCTCAACCCCGTTTTATAAGTTTCGCGGCATTCCTTATTGCGAGTCTCTCCTAAAAATCACTTTTTTTTGCGAAAAGCGGACACACAATAATTAAAAGATATGGAATATTTGTCCAATAACAAAAAATGCCCGCAGCAACGCGGACATTTCTAATTCAACATTTAAGCTTATTTCTTTTTGGACTTTTTGCCATAGGTTCCATACCCATAACCATAGCCATATCCGTAACCATACCCATAGCCACTTCTATGTTCGCAATGGTTCAAAATGAACGCCTTCGGTTTATCGGTATAGCGATCAAGGTTCTGTAGAGATTCCTTGATGGCATCCATAGAATGCAAGCCATAATGCAAAACTATTAGATTAACATCTGCCAACGGAGCAATCATATAGGCATCAGCCAACATGCTTGTCGGAGGCGTATCGATAATAATCTTATCGTATTTCGGGCGCATTTCGTCAATAAACTTCTTAAAGCGTTCACCACGCAGAAGTTCAAACGCTGCGGTTTTAAACTTACCAGACTCCAGAATATCAAGTCCGTTGACACCCGTTTTTCTGTAAACGCAATCTTCAAAGGACATTTTTCCCATAAGGACATCTGTAAGACCTACATGTGTGAAACGGCAAGAAGCTTTACGCATGTCAGCATCGATATAAAGAATCTTCTTACCGACCAAAGCATAAGAAGCAGCAAGGTTCAACGAAACAAAGCTCTTTCCCACATGAGGCACAAGCCCTGCAATCATGAGAACTTGATGATCGCTATTCTCAACATACGAAAAATCGATGGCCGTAAGAATGGAGCGAATCGATTCGCTAATCGGAGCATCAGGATTTTCTTGAACATACAGTTGAGATTTAGAACGGAATTTAGTCGGTGCTTCAGGAACTCTCGCAAGTACACTTGTATTCGTTTCACGTTCAATTTCAGTGACGCTACGAACACCATTGCGCATCATGCGTAAGAAGAATACCAAGAGAACACCAATCATGAACGATGCAGCGACTGAGCAAACAATGATATTTGCTTTCTTGGGCTTACTCGGACGTTTATTGACTCGTGCAAAGTCCACGATACGAACGTTACCCACTTCACCGGCACGAACAACACGCAACTGCTGAACGTTATTCAACATGGTTGTGTAAATTTCGTTATTGACGGCAACATCTTCTTTCATGCGTAAAACTTCCTGTTGCGTCAACGGCATCTTTTGAGCATTTTTCTTAAGCTTTGTAAGTTCTGCTCTGAGCTTGTTCTGTTGCTTTACAATCGTTTGGACACTGGGATGTTCGTCCTTAAAGAGACGTGTTGCAGCCTGGCGCTGTTGTTCCAATTCCAGCAACTGCTTTTCCAAGTCTGCTTCCTTATGCAAGTGAGCCTGAGTTTCGCCAGTCACGTCCACAGAGCCAATGCGGAAGCGGTAATCGGCTAAAACCTTTTCGGCGCTGTCCAATTTTGCCTTAACACCCGGCAACTGCTTTTCCAAGAACTCAAGAGTCTTAGCCGCTTCGGCACTCTTCATTTCGACATTCTGACGCAAATAAGTTTTTGCAATGGAATTCAAGATTGAAGCTGCTTTATCTGGATAGCGATGGGAGTAACTAGCTTCGATAATACCCGTCTGCTTGCCCTTTTCCTTAACATTAAGAGCCTTTTTAAGAGCTTCGATTGTAGCAAGTTCATCCGACTGGATCAAGACAAACATCTGTCCCGGTTCGGCATGCATTCTGGAGACGCGGATATTGAGCGTATCGCCACCGTAGTTTGCGCGATACATTTCGCCCACAGCACCTTTCACAAGCACTTGATCATTTTCGGTAAGCACTTCAAAAGAATCGGCGGAAACTGTTCTTGCTCTCCACTTCTCCAAGATTACGCTCTCGGGAATGTAAAGAGAATCCAAATCCATTCGGCCTTCTTTATGAGTAAAACGGTCAACAGCTCCAATAGGAATAGCGTTGAAGCACATGCGTTCTACATCAACCACATAGCTAAGAACCATGCGGCTCTTGATGAGTTCTATTTCAGCATCGGCAGGGCTTGCGGCATCGAGAAGTGCTCCCATTTCGCCCATGGCTTTACCAGCCTTGCTACCCTTGACATCAATTTGCATCAAGACATCACTCGTGAATTGCGGACGGAGCCAATTGGCTATCGCAAAACCAATCGCAGCACCTGCAATCAAGAAAAGTGACAAGATAAACTTTTTATCCCAAAGAATCTCCAAAGCCTCAAGCAATGTAATCGTATTTGCATTCTGAGGAATCTGGATCGTGGCTTGACTAATAACCTTTTGTTCTTCTTTTTCTGACATATAGCAAAAATAATTTTTTTTTACAAACTTGTCATTATAATAAAACTAACGCATCTCCCATTTCTGTTCAATGCGTTAGTTTCATTAAATCGAGCTATTCCGTAAATAAATTACTTCGAGAACGGAACAAGTTCAACGCGGCGGTTCTGAGCACGACCTGCAGCATCGTCATTGTCGGCAATCGGCTTTTCACTGCCGTAACCAACAGCACGCAGACGATCGCTACCAATACCCTTCTTGACGAGGTATTTCACGACAGCCTGAGCACGAGACTGAGAAAGCTTCTGATTCTTCGCTTCAGAACCCTTGTTGTCAGTGTGACCTTGGACTTCAAGATTGGCTTCAGGAATCTTGTTCATAAGCTCAACAATATCATTGAGCGTGCTATAGCTGTTCTTGGTGAGTTTTGCAGAATTTGTCTTAAACTGAATTCCCTTCTTGAGCTGATCAAGGTCTTCTTTCTTGTTGAGCGGGCAGCCCTTGTCATCAACACGAACGCCTGGAAGCGTATTCGGGCACTTGTCAAAGACATCAGCAACGCCATCCTTATCAAAGTCCGGCAAGCAGCCAAGAGAGTCTACAGAGAGGCCTCCCGGAGTACCCGGGCACTTGTCCTTGAAGTCCGGAATGCCATCGCGGTCGCTATCCATGATGCAACCCGTGGAATCCACTTCGACACCCTTCGGAGTATTCGGGCACTTGTCGAGGTAGTCTGCCACACCATCCTTATCAAAATCAAGCGGGCAGCCATTAGCGCTAACAGGAATGCCAGCCGGAGTATTCGGGCACTTGTCATAGTTGTCTGCAACGCCATCCTTATCAAAATCAAGCATGCAACCCGTGGAATCAACAGAAATGCCAGCAACCGTATTCGGGCACTTGTCGCTTACATCCGGGATTCCATCACCGTCGGAATCAACGCGGGCAAGGGAATCGGCAACGGCTTTTTCACGATTCAGCTTTTCAGTATCTACGACCGGGCAACCATCGGCATCGACCTTTGTTCCTGCCGGAGTGCGGGCACACTTGTCTTCATCGTCAAAGACTCCATCACCATCAGAATCCTTGGGCTTGCTATTTGCATCAAAGGCAATGCTCAAGAGTGCTGCACCAGAGATAAACGGAGTACTTGCATATCCATATCTAGCATAGACCCCATGTTCACCATGATAGTAGATGGTGTGATCCTTACCGCCCTTGATATCAGCATAATGATCAAAGCCTTCAACAAAGGCACGGATAGCCACTTCAAGGCCAATAGCAAATTCAACATTGTAAGGGAGATGGAAACGCAAGCCCGGAGTAAGGAGCATCGGGTCCACCAGCGGGTCAAATTTGTAGCGACCCTTACTCTGCAAGCGCATTTCTGCTGAGAATTCAACAAACGGAGTCATCCACGAAAGAGCTTCCCAGTTCACACCGGTACTATAGACGAGTGTGTTGGTTTCAAAATTTTTAAGTGGATAGACATAGCTTGCAGCAAGGTTCCAAGTAATCGGAGCACCAAGCTTGTTGAAATCAAACGAGAGTGCTAGGCCGGCACCAAAGACCCAATCATCGGCAGTAAACGGATGCGTATAATCACGACCGTTCAAGTACCATGCATGACGAGGACGTACACCGGCGCTACGTTCACCCGTCGGGACATAAAGGTCAAGCATAAGAGCGGGCTTGAAGAATCCCGAATCGGTTGAAGCAAACGGAAGGCCGACCTTTGCAAAAATGTCCAAGTCACCGCGGCTTGTAGTCCACATGTTTGCATAACCAGCCGGGCCCCTAGCACCTGTAGGTCCCTTGTCATTGGCGTGTTCATAGTAAACCGGGAGAGATGCTCCGATGTCTACAAAGTCAAGAACACCAACGCTAACAAAAAAATTGCCAGCCTGTGAATAGTCGGCATCATTGAAGGAATAACGGCGGGTGTATTGGCCTTTTTTATTTCTCACCTCATAGACACCGCCACGAGATAAACCCCAGGAACCAAACGCGATGTTTCCGCCGGTTCCGACATTTATCTTCCACTGACCTAAAGTATTTGCATTAATCTGATGCAAACCTTCAGATCCCCCCATCATTCCTGCCTGAGAAAAGGCAAGCGATGTTGTTAGCAAAGCTAACGATACGACTTTTTTCATTTTTTCCCTCTTGATTTATGGTTGTTAAAAAATTTCATCCCTTAGAATCCGATCCTTGTAAAACGGTCCGATTGAACTGTTCTGGAGTCGTAAAGGTCGGAACAATTTCATGCAGAGCGCGAATTGCGATTTCATCATTATTTTCGTAAGCCGCGCACTTGAGTTTCCACAATTCGTTAATAAACTTGGAAGTGTCGATATCAATCTGCTTTCCGATAAAGATAAGTTTGTTATTCGTCTTTTTCAAGCCTTCTTCATTCATCAGAAGCTCTTCCTTGATCTTTTCGCCCGGACGCAGTCCCGTAAACACAATTGGCACATCCTTATACGGCACCTTGCCGTACATACGAATCAAGTTTTCAGCAAGCGTTACAATCTTGACCGGCATGCCCATGTCAAGCACAAAGATTTCACCGCCTTGAGCGATACTTGCTGCCTCAAGCACAAGACTTACCGCTTCTGGAATTGTCATGAAATAACGGATAATCTCTGGATGTGTAACCGTCACCGGCTTGCCCTGTTCAATTTGACGTTTGAACAGCGGAATCACACTGCCATTGGAACCAAGAACGTTGCCAAAACGAGTAACGACAAATTCTGTTTTGCTGTCTTTTTGCATAGACATGAAGCGCACAATCATTTCGCAGCAACGCTTGGAAGCGCCCATGACGTTTGTCGGATTCACAGCCTTGTCCGTACTGATCATCACGAACTTCTTGACATTATTGAACATGGCAAGAGTTGCCACATTGAACGTACCGACTACGTTATTCTTAATTGCCTCCATCGGGTTTTGTTCCATTAGAGGCACATGCTTATGCGCTGCTGCATGGAAAACGACATCCGGATGGTACGTCTTGTAAATCTTACTCATGCGGAAGTAGTCGCGAACACTTGCTATCAGAGTCACCAAATTGAGAGATGCCCCGTACTCCATCATCAGTTCTTGCTGGATATCGTAGGCATTATTTTCGTAAATATCTACGATAATAATTTGCTTCGGCTTATACTTTGCAATTTGACGTACAAGTTCACTACCGATGCTACCTCCACCACCGGTCACCATACAAACCTTGTTTTCGATATAGGCTAGAATGTCCTTATTATCGAACTTGATTGGAGCGCGACCCAGCAAGTCTTCGACCTTGATATCACGGATTTGGGTGACGAAATTAGTAGCCTCGCCTTCATTTGCAGGTTCCAAAAGAGAGCCGACAAACGGAAGAACTTTCACCGGAAGTCCGGTCTTACCACACAAATCCATAATCACTTGGCGATCCTTAGGCGGACAGCTCGGGATCGAAAAAAGGATTTGCTCAATGTTTTCTTGCTTTGCAATTTTTGGAATATCACTTGTTCCGCCAGCAACAAGAACACCTTCATAAGGTTTCCCAATCTTATAGCGGTCATCGTCAATAAGGCAAATCGGATCGATCCTTGAAGCAACGGACGTTGCTACGCCCTTTTCAGCTTCGATTGAGCTATTCCTAATTTCATCAAGCAAAAGCTTAGTCGCATTTCCGGCACCGATAATCATGGTGCGTAATTTCATAGCTTCTTGATGTCCCGTTTCGACAAGCGTAATGAATGCATTACGGAACATGTAACGGAAGAGGCATACACCGAAACTTGCAAGAACTGCTTGCACAAGGGCGAACTGCCAATACAATTCGCCACGCACCAAGTAAAAGAAAAAGTGCGTCGCAATAAGGCCGACAAAAACGCCCTTAACACAGCTCAAAAAATCAGAACGATCAAGATAACGCCACAACCTATTATATGCGCCAAAAAACAATAGCGCACCAAAGCACAAGGCTACACTTAAAAAGAAAATCGCAAATTGGTCAGCACGGGGAATCGCATTTGCATACAATGGTAACGGGAAATTCGCAAACAAGCCAGCAACAACAACAATAAAAGCATCCGCAAGCGCCAGAACGCGTTTGCGAACTCTAAAATTCGTGAATAGACCCATCAATTTCGCCATGCCCAACTCTCTCACTCATCTCACTCTTATTTAAGCAAGTATATAATACATTAGTGTGTAATAATTTAGCTACAAAAGATTACCAATGGAATGTAGCTCTGGAAAAAACACCCCTATTTTCGCCCAAAATCAATTCTAATTCAAACGAGGTGTAACGGCCGCTGTAATTAAACGACGGCGCAATCGTGTATTGCAAAGGAGCCTTGTCAATAAATTTCTTTCGTTTTGTCTTGTAGGGGTCATCCAGATTGCTTCCGTCATCAATTCCTTTCCAAAGCCATTGATTGTGGAGACTAAAGAAAAACTTTGAAGACGCATTCCAGAAGAGGCGACTATAAACAGTCCAGTCAATCGTAAGTGAATTCGGGCCGTTCGGGTTACCTATAGGCAATCCAAGATGAGCAATCTGCGCCCGAGCGGTATCGTAATGGCAGTACGTAAACGGCTCTACACGAGCGATTTCCGCAATGGTCCCTAATTGTAGAAACTTGCCTTTCACTTCCATATCGCGAGCAACCTGGAAGCCAAACATTGCGGCCCAACGATTATTGCTATAGCGGTTCTGAATAACAGCATACGGCGATTCCATATCGTCGAGGAAAAATTCACCATAGACACGAGCGGTCTTGAACAATTGAACGTTGACATCAAAAGCGAGCGCACCGTTATTTACACGTTCAGAATAGTTCCCTTTTTCAATAAACAGCGGAGCAATCGGAACAAACAGCCAAGGCTTATTCTCATTATATAAGACTTGCAATTCAGAAATACCGATTGTTACATTTTTTAAAGCCAATTCATAACGATGCGCATAGAGGTTGCGATCGTTCAAGTTGTCTTTACTGTAGCTCCATGAGTTCACGCGAAGATCTGCATAAATACTGTAAACACGCAATGGTCCAAACATCAAGTCCAACGAAAGCATGTTATACGGAAGCGCAAACTGGTTCAACGAAAGATTGTTGTAGTACCCCGGGCCCCAATGAAGCACATCGCGGGCCAGTTGCAAGCGAGCCCAAGCATAGTTAAAAGCGAGGTGTGCGCGATAACGAGCATAGCTTACATAATCGATTCCACCATCACCTTCGTCACTGGACTGAACATCAAAAACTTCATGATCATAGCTTTTTGGCTTTTTTGAGGAATGTCCTTCGGAGTAGATTCTTGCATCAAGATCAAAATCAAGGGAATCCGCGAAACCACGAATAAAAAGGCCTCCATCAATCGAAGGCCAAATCGTATCACCCCGCGTAGACGAAGCCCACTTCGTATCGCTCAGCACCGATGACGACTTGTAATCAATACCTAGAATCGGGGAAACAGCAATCGCAAACTTATGAGAAGCACTGCTATCGCTTTCAAAAAACGCCATCGCGTTTTGGTGATTCTTGTAAAAATCCTTACGGAACGTGGTATCTCGCCGCGGATAGGTAAAGAAATGGCGCCCTTCATCCATCGTCTGGCGATGGTATTCGAAAAGCATTGGAGCATAATCAAGCCCGCGCAAATTACGAGTACGCTCCGAACCGATAACCGGCGATGAACCGATTTCAGCAAATGCCAAAGAGACTAAAGCAAGGCAAGCTACAAAATATTTCATCATCCCCTCTTCGGATTCGTTATTCTTCGGTATCCTTATCAATCACTTCGGCAGCAGAATCTCCGCGCAAGGCGACAAGCCTTACTCCATCCAAAGTCAAATAAGGGTCATAGGTATCAATCATTTTGGTATGGCCAACAATCGTGCGACCCCAACCGCCTGTTGCAAAAACGGGAACATCCTTCTTGCCCATTTCTTGCTTAATTTTTGCAACGAGCGTTTCAAGTTCTGCCATAAATCCAAACAAAAGACCTGCTCGAATGGCATCATCAGTGTTATTGGCAATGAGGTGCTTCGGCCATTCAATGCTTACCGGCAAGAGGCGCGCCGCTTTTTCAGTAAGCACATCGAGGCTTGCGCTAATGCCCGGAATGATGATACCGCCAGCAAAACCACCGTCCTTCATCACATCAAAAGTCGTTGCTGTACCCATGTCAATGACGATAGCATCTGTGTATCCACGTTCCTTGAGCGCGATAACATTGCAAAGACGATCTGCACCAAGCGTACTTGGGTTCGGGTATGCAATCGGACAATTGAGGCAGTTCGTAGAACTCACCACCTGCACAGGGCGTTTCAGGAGAGTCTGCAAAGCCTTGACCCATGGGCGTTCCAGCGAAGGCACCACTGTCGAAAGGCCCACATGCGTAACGGATTCCGGCTTAATTTTCGAAAAATGAATAAGACCGCCCACGCGATTCATCACTTCATCCGAAGTAGTTTCCTTGCGTGTAGTCAGTCTCCAGTGATCAACAACCCTATCTCCCTTGAAAATGCCAAGAACCGTATGCGAGTTACCAACATCAACAACGAACGACAAGGTATTCTTTAAATTCTTTTTCATCGTACGGAAAGATAGTAAATGATTATTTATCCAACTCTAAAAACGCTTGCTTAAGTTCGCGAGTGGCGCATTCCGGGTCAGCGGCCTTCATAATTGCAGAAACAGCGCATATGCCAGAAATACCGGAACCTTTAAGGACATCGATATTATCCTTATTGAGCCCACCAATGGCATTCACCTTGATAGGAACGGCCTTTACAATCGCCTTGAGCGTATCAACGCTAGTAAGAATCGTAACCACCTTAGTCGTCGTTGGGTAAATCGCACCTACGCCCAAATAATCCGCGCCTTGCTCGTACGCTTCAAGCGCTTGCGGAACGGTCTTGGTCGTAGCTCCAATTATTTTATCTGCCCCCATGAGCTCACGAGCAATTTTCACGGGCATATCCGTTTGCCCCACATGCACGCCTTCGGCACCGATAGCAAGAGCGACATCAACTCGATCATCGATAATCAAAGGAATCCCATAACGCTTTGTAATTTCGTGAGTCGCCGTTGCAAGTTCCATATACTCACGTGTTGAACGGTTTTTCTCGCGAAGCTGGATAAGCGTTGCCCCGCCTTTGCACGCGGCCTCAACCGTAGGCAAAAAACGTTCAACAGGCACACTAGTACTATCCGTAATGAAATAAAGCGTTGTATCAAGATTTTTCATGTTTTTAAAGGTAGCAAAAAATATTCCGCTTTGGAATAGAGCATTTTGAAGTTTAAAAATTGTGCTTTTTCTCACGAATATTACATTTTTATCACAAAAACATGTCGCGTTTATATAATCTTTTATATTTTTGGTAAAAAAGGACAAATAGTCCAAAAAGATATGGAGCGATATTATGAAAACTATAAATTCAAAGAAGGGTATTACCCTCATGGAACTTATGGTGGTTATCGCTATTATGGGCGTTCTCTCCACCGTAGCGATGCCGAAGATGTTTGGCGCAGGCGAAAGGGCTCGTGAAAAAATCGACCTAATGAAGCTGTATGACCTCAGAAACGCTATTAACTTAGCGCTTATTGAAGATATGGATGCGTTAGACAATTACACTCCAGTCAAATCGTCAGACCGAAACGCAAACCATAACAAACTATCCAACGCGCTTGCTTCAGACCTTGGTGCATCAATATTTGTCATTGAAGTACATAATAATCTTTCTGTGAATGTACAAGGTACTCATAGGACGCTCAACGCTTCATACAACATTTGTGATATGGTTGGCAACAGCGGAACTCTCTATGCAGCGCTCAAACAAGCAAACTTTGATGGCGTTGCCGACATTATCGCAGCAAGACTTCTAAATACAGGATGGAAATCTGACGGAGAAACATTCACCTCGATTGAATATAAAAATGCCGATAATAACACAGATTATCGTACCGCACCAAAAAAACCGATGTTCCAAAGCCGAGCTCTTAACGTTGGTAAGCTTAAAGAAAATACCCGTTATACGGTAAATGTTCGCTGGTCTGATAAGTATAATCAAGGTTATTCTGTTGAAGTATACCTTGTTCCTTCTAACGGAACTTATTATAACGCCTACAAAACTGACAACGGAACCTGTTTTTCAACTTACGGACCAAAAGGGTGTTCAAAAAAGAAATGGCAGTAAAATGAAATTTTCCATATAAACAAGCGACCCTGCACAGCAAGTGCAGGGTTTTCTTTTAATAGCCAAACAATTACAAACTAAAAAACGTTACACGTACAAGTAGTCGTTCAACACTGGCTGCATGCCCTCGCCGCTCATGTCGGCATACATCTTGCCGATACTGCGACCGTCGTTGATTTCGAACTGCTCGTCGCCACCTTCCCCGTCGTCGTGACCGCTGTACTTGCTTTCGTGGTCGCCGATGCCAGTTGAAACGCCGGCAGAAACTTTTGTGGCGGCAATTTTCACGATGCCATTGCGGAACTCCTTGCTTTCGCGGCTAGAGACGGTAATGCCCACGAACGGAAGGAAGATGCGGTAAGCGCAAAGCACTTGGCAGAGTTCGCGTTCGTGGACGTCGAGCGGGCTAATCTTTTCGTTGTTCACAATCGGGCGTAAGCGTGGACAGCTAAGGCTCATTTCGGCATGCGGATACTTCTTTTGCAAGTAGTAAACGTGCAGAGCGCTAGCGAGGGCGTCGCGACGGAAGTCCGAAAGGCCAAGCAATGCGGAGAATCCGCAACCGCGCATGCCACCCATGAGCGCGCGCTCTTGCGAGTCGAAGCGGTACGGGAACACGCGCTTGTGACCGAGCAAGTGAAGCTGTTCGTAACGCTTGCGGTCGTACGTTTCCTGGAAGACAGTCACGTAGTCGACGCCGCATTCGTGCAAGTACTTGTATTCGTCAACGTTCACCGGGTAAACTTCGACACCCACGAGCTTGAAGTATTTGCGAGCGAGCTTGCAAGCTTCGCCGATGTATTCGACGCTGCTTTTGGCGCGGCTTTCGCCCGTAAGCAACAAAACTTCTTCCATGCCGCTATCGGCAATGACTTTCATCTCGTGCTCGATTTGCTCCATGTTTAGCTGCATGCGCTTGATGTGATTGTAGCAGTTAAATCCGCAATAAACGCAGTAGTTTTCGCAATAGTTCGCGATGTAAAGCGGCGTAAAGAGATAGACGTTATTGCCGAAGTGACGGCCTGTTTCAATCTTTGCCTTGGCGGCCATTTCTTCGAGGAACGGAGCTGCAGCGGGAGAAAGCAAAGCCTTGAAATCTTCGATTGAGCACGTATCGTGCTGCAAGGCGAATTGAACATCGCTTGCGGTGTACTTGGAATAATCGAAGTTATCGGCCTGCGAAAGCACCTTGTCGCGGATATCGGACTGGATGACTTCCATTCCCGGCAAATATTCCATGATGTCCGTGCGGACAGACGGATCAGTTTCAATCCTGTGCTTGCGTTCAAGCGCCGCCGGAGAAAGATTCCCAGAATCAAAGAAATAATTATTGTCTTTACGTTCGGACATTTTAATCCCTCAAGAATCCTGTCAGCGGGTCAGAGGCGGAAGCACCGCGGGAAAGCACACGGCCAAGCCCTGCGAGGTAAGCCTTACGGCCGGCTTCGATGGCGAGCTTGAATGCGGTAGCCATTTGCGTAAGATCGCCAGCTGTAGCGAGAGCGGTGTTCGCCATGATGGCGGCAGCCCCCATTTCCATGGCGGCACAAGCCTCGGACGGTTTACCGATACCCGCATCCACGATAATCGGGAGTTCGATTTCGTCAATCAAAATTTGGATAAAGTCTTTGGTGCAAAGTCCTTTGTTCGAACCAATCGGCGATGCAAGCGGCATCACTGCGGCAGCACCGGAGTTCACGAGGTCGCGGGCTACGTTCAGATCAGGGTACATGTACGGCATCACGACAAAGCCTTCCTTGGCAAGCGTTTCTGTTGCCTTAATCGTTTCGGCATTGTCTGGCAAAAGGTACTTGGTATCGCGCATGATTTCAATTTTCACGAAGTCACCGCAGCCGAGTTCGCGGGAAAGGCGTGCAATGCGGACGGCTTCTTCAGCGTTACGAGCGCCCGAAGTATTCGGCAAGAGCGTTACGTTTTTCGGGATGTAGTCGAGGATGTTTTCGTGTTCTTTCGTATTCGCACGGCGAACGGCAAGCGTCACAATCTGTGCACCAGCGTCTTTAACAGCCGCTTCGATAAGCTTGAGGGAATACTTTCCAGAACCAAGAATGAAACGAGAATCAAATTCATGACCGCCAATAACAAGTTTGTCAGAATTCATTTGCATGTCCTTTTTGTTAAACTTCTAGACCGGACAAAATCCGGATAATCGTCAGCGCCTGATGCGCTGCACAAATTTGAACTCGTGGAGCTAAAAGCGCGAGGCCTTGAGTCACATCGCTTTTGCCGTCGCCACAGAGATAAAAACGTTTTGAAATCTTTCGAGTCGTGATGGAATTTGCCGAATCCGTGCCTGCCATTCCAGAGGCCGCAACGAGGTATTTTTGCGGATACTTTTCGAGAACTTCGTTTACGAGCAACGACTTTGCTTCAGGATCGTCAAATGCTTCACAGACGACATCGGCATCCTTGACGAACTTATCGATGTTCGCTTCTGTGATTTTTTCATTGTACGATTCGAGTTCCACATACGGCGCAATTTCTTTTAAGTTTTCGACGAGCGCAACCGCTTTGGGCGTCCCGACTTGAGAAGCCTTGTACTGTTGGCGTTGCAAATTCGTCACGTCAACGCAATCAAAATCCACAAGGATGAGTTTTTTTATGCCAGCGCGAGCGAGGTTTATCGCTACATTGGAACCCAAACCGCCCACACCACAAATAACGACTGTGGCCTGCTCCAGTTTTTGAACAATTTCTTCGCCTTGCTTTTGTACGAGTGCGCGTCTGAACTCTTCCCTGCTCGGGATTCGAACGCTTTCCATCACCCGCCTCCGACAAAGTTTACAACTTCAACAACATCGCCTGCTTCGAGAACGACTTCGGCATACTTTGCTTTGGGGACAATTTCGCAGTTGCGTTCAACGGCAATACGCCTTAAGTCATAATTCGCAGAAGCTAAATATTCAGCAATGGTCATGCCTGCTGCCGCGATGTCTTCACCGTTGATTTTAACTTGATTTGAGTTCAAATGAACCTCCCTACGTTGGCATTATCCAAATCAGGTTCGGTCGAAGTTTTCAACTTCCTCTCAGCCCGTTTCACGAGCTCCCGTAAACATTACAAAATTAACTTTTGGCGTGGCCTTTGGCAAGTTGAAATGATTGGCTGTGAGCCAACAGGCCCTTCTTTTAAAGCAACAAAAAAGGCCCCGCGGAGTGCGGAGCGTTCAAATTCATTTGAGAAGTAAGATTACTTATCCTTAGCAAATTTCTTAGAGGCGGCCTTGACCTTCGGATCGTTCTGAGCGTCCTTGATCTTCTGCTTGATACCATCTTCGATGGACTTCTTGAGCTTTGCAGCGAGGTTCGGGAAACGATCTTCCAGGGAATCACTAAAGACAGCCGGCTTCTTTGCAGCAGCAGGAGCAGCGCCCTTGCGCTTGCCGTTGAACGGGCGCTTTTTCTTGGACGGAGCCTTCTTAGCTTGAGATTTTTCTTGGGATTTTGTTTCCTGAGGCTTAACTTCTTCTGTGGATTTGACTTCTGCTTCTTCTGCCATATATATACCTCTTGGAAAATTGTTTAAGTTGACGGGCGCAAAGATAGTAATTTTTTATAGAAATGCAAGTGAAAGACTAGGTGTTAGGGGACCTAGATTCCAGCCAATGAGCGAGGACGGTGATGTCGGCGGGGCGGATGCCCGGCACGCGGCTTGCTTGCCCAAGCGTAAGCGGCTTGTGCGCGTTCAAACGTTGGCGGCTTTCAATGCTAATTGCAGAAATCGACATGTAATCGAGATCCGGTGAAAGCTTTACCTTTTCCATCTTCTTCTGGTCGTCGATTTCACGTTCCTGACGGTCGAAGAATCCAGCGTAAAGTTCTTCGGCATACATGTACCACTGGTCGCGGCGCGTGATTTGAGCGTCGGGAGCGGCAACTTTGAAGAATGTTTCGGGGTCGATGCCTGGGCGACGAAGCACGTTAATCCAGCGTGTGCGTTCCGAGGCAAGCGCTTGACCGCCCGCTTCGAGAATGACATTTGCTTCTTCCGGCGTTGCCGATGTTTCAGTGAATTTCGTCTTAAGGTCAGCCATGATATTGCAGCGGCGGTCCCAATCGAACCAGTCGCGGTCGCTAATCATGCCGATTTTGCGGGCTTTTTCCTTAAGGCGCATTTCAGCGTTATCGCTGCGGAGGAACAATCGGTATTCGGCACGGCTTGTGAACATGCGGTAAGGTTCGTCGAGCAAGATGTTCACAAGATCATCGACCATCACGCCGAGATAGCTTTCGGAGCGGCCGAGAATGAACGGTTCCTCGCCTTTGACTTTGAGCGCGGCATTGATACCCGCCATAAGGCCCTGCCCTGCAGCTTCTTCGTAACCGCTAGTGCCGCAAACTTGGCCTGCAAAGTAGATGCCCGGAACATTCTTGCATTCGAACGTCGGGTAAAGCTGAGTTGCATCGACGGAATCGTATTCGACTGCGTAACCGATTTGCAAAACCTTAGCGCGGGTAAGACCTGGAATCGTGTGGATGGCGGCAAGCTGAATGTCAGCCGGCAAGCTGGAACTGAAACCGTTGATGTACACACGCCCGATGTCAGCCTGTTCCGGTTCGAGGAACAGTTGGTGCCCGTCGCGGTCGCCAAAACGGTTGATTTTATCTTCGATACTCGGGCAGTAACGCGGGCCCTTGCCGTGAATACGGCCGCTGAACATCGGGCTATCCTTGAAGCCGCTGCGCAAAATATCGTGCGTCTTGATGTTTGTGCGTGTGATCCAACAAACGCAGTCATTGCGGATAAACTTATTGACTTGGTCACCCCAGAATTTATCGGGTGTCCCGTTTTCGTCAAAATGACGGTCGCTCATAGGCCACGGCTTGTCGTCACCGTGCTGCACATCGCATTCGTTAAAGTCAATGGTATCAGGATCAAGGCGGCTCGGCGTGCCTGTCTTCAAGCGACGCAAACGGATTCCATTCTTCGCAAGGCATTCCGAAAGTTTGTCTGCACTCGGCTCGCCCACTCGCCCACCAATGCTCGTTTCAAGCCCGGTGAACATCTTGGAAGCAAGGAACGTTCCACTTGTAATCACAAGTGCACGCGTGATGTAACGGTCGCCATTCAAGAGCGTGAGTTTCAAACGCCCATCGTTCATACGTTCGAACGAAGCAAGTTCGCCTTGAATCAGCGTAAGCCCCTGCAAGCTTTCCATCGTTTCGCGAGCGACTTCGCTGTAATACTTCATATCACATTGCGCGCGCGGTCCCCAAACGGCGGGACCCTTGCTCATGTTGAGCATGCGGAACTGGATGCCGGCCTTGTCGGTCAAAAGCCCCATGAGGCCGCCGAGAGCATCGATATCGCGAACGATTTGGCCTTTTGCCACGCCACCCACAGCCGGGTTGCAAGACATTCGACCAATTGCGTTCAAGTCCATCGTAAGCATGGCGGTTTTGACACCAATTTTCCATGCGGCATGAGTTGCTTCAATTCCGGCGTGACCGCCACCGACGACAACGACATCAAATTCTGCGATAATCATGCGCCAAAATTAGAAAAAATATGGGGTCTCGGCTATATAAAAAACGCACCTCATTGAGATGCGTTTTGATAAGACCATATAAGGAGATTCCCGCCTACACGGGAATGACAATTTCGGTTTTACTTAGCCTTCTTTGCGGCCTTAGCGTCTGCCTTCTTATCTTCCGGCTTAGCTTCGACCTTAGCAGGTTCTTCAGCAGGCTTCACTTCGATTTTCCATTCGACATTCTTGCCAGCGAGAAGTTCTGCAATATCCTTCTTCAAGTCATCCTTTTCCTTTTCGAATGCTGCATACTGCTTGTACGAGCCATCCGGATTCACGAGGTAGACCTTCGGAACGTAGCCATCGCTGTAGAGTTCACCGAACTGACGGCTTTCATCCCACACAACGCTAATCGTTTCATCGAACTTTGCGTCATCGATAAAGCGACGGATGCCCGGCTTGTTATTTCCACCGCTAGCGATAGAAACAGTCGTGAGGCCCTTCGGAGCAAATTCCTTTGCAATTTCAAGAATTTGCGGAGCAGCGTGTGCGCAGTGACCGCAAGTTGCAGAGAAGTAGAACATGAGGAGCGGCTTTTGTGCAAATGCGCTCAAGTCTTCACCCTTAACCGTGATGCCCGAAGCCTTCACCTTGAAGTTCATCTTGGCAGGCATACCGTTCACAAGCGTATCGCCACGGAGACCGGCAACTTCAGCCTTGAGTTTTTCTTCTTCAGCCTGAGCCTTTTTGGTCATTTCTTCGCGAAGAGCCTTCATCTTTTCGTTATAACGTTCACCGACAGCCTTGAGGGTATCATCTGGAAGAACCATTGCATACGTCGTATCACGAAGTTTCTTACCAGCATCACGGACACCGAGAACGAAATAATCACCATCAAACTCAGTCTGGAACTGGCGACCGATGTTGTAGAACTGGTTACCGAACTGGAAACCAACGAGATAAGAGAACTTCTGCTGTTCTGAAGCATTTTCGCCAAGTGTCACATTTTCGTTCTTTACTTCCGGAGCGGCTGTAATCGGCAAAGCCTTACGGAGAGAATCTACATATGCACGGATCTGAGCATCATCCATGCCCTTAGTCACGCTTGTATCCGGCTGGGTCTTGAGATAACGTTCACGCATTGCATTCTGGATGCGTCTGCTAACAGCAGCAAGAGAATCCTGAGGGAGCTGAACCTTAACCGTAGAATCTTTCAAATTGCCCAAAGCATCGCGGAAAGCCTGAATAACAACATCTTCATCAATGCCTTCGCCCGACTGCCAAGGAAGATTTGAAAAATTCTGAAGACCGAACTGAGCACCCAGCATGTATGCAAATTTTTGGTCATCTGTAGAATTCGGAGTTACAGCAGCAACTTTAGTAACCGGTTTCTGAGCATCACTGCAAGCAATAAGAGCTAGAGCGGCAGCACCAAGAGCAATCTTTTTCAATTTCATTTTTAAAGACTCCTTAAAGTCAAAAACATTAGGAATGCACTCATCCCTATTTTCGCGTTTTAATATACATATTTTTAGCGAAGTGAATCGCGCACAAAGCCGTTTTTAGGCTCCCCATCGACAACTTTAAAAGACGTTGCCCCAATAACAGCCCCATCTTTGTACGCAGTTTCTACGCGATATGTACCCGCAGGGATATTTTTCTTTTTAGAATAGCTACGATATCCCATATCCCGTCCACCACGAATAACCATCCGACTAGATGTAATTTTATCAGTCAACATAAATCTATTTTTTGAGGGTTCCTTATAGTACCAACGATATTCAATGGGGGCCTTCAGTTCTGCAGGTGCATAAACCGAAGACATAAAGAAAATCTCATCGCCTTCATCCTTGTGAATTGTTAAGCCCTTAAAACCTATCTTTTGCCAAAAATCTAATTTATCAGCATCACAAGAATACGATTCACGATCGAAATTTTTGCACACAATTTGCTGTTTTAAAACAAGCGGAACCGGCGCGATCCAATTTACTAAATAGGCTATTGAAAGGACTAAAGATATTGCGATGGGCGCTATCAAGAAACGCTTATTGTGAGAAACGCCCTTTAACGATTTTATCCAAAGTAAATAACAAATTCCAACAGAAAAAAGCGTGCTTAAAAAGAACCAAAATGTACCCATTCCATGAACCAAATGCGGAATCAAGAAATTAAAAAGCATCGTCCCCAACAAACAGAAAAAAGCAAGACAAATGCCAAAATTTTCGTACTTTTCCTTCAAGAACTCATTACCGACAAGCAACACCGCCAATATAAGCACAATGACAAACGCGGCGATGGAACCGGAGCTTTTGAAATAGCAAATGACAAGCGCGCTGTACAGGTTTCCAAAACAGAACTGTACAAGCCAAGTCAAACGATCTATCCATTTTTGCGGCCATTCATTAGAGAACGCCTTGTTGAAAAAAGCGTTTATATTTTTGACATCTAATTCTTCGTCAATTGAATTATCAAAGCTATCTAAAGACTTACGAGTTGCTATAAAGTAAATAGAAATAAAAGCTAAGATATAATAAAACGATAAAAAGATCAGGTCCGAGCCATAGACCTTGCTCCCAATCGTCATCGAATCCCAACTGAACCCGCCTAAAAAAGCAATCGCCGGAAAGAATTTTTCAGCTTTCTGAATAGCGGACTTTTCCCGCAATTTATTAAAAAAATCCATAGCGCCAAAATACAAAAAAGTTCAAAGTCTATCTACCATTTTCAAGGCAAAGTTCCTATATGCAACGCATGCAACAAAAAAGTTAGGCCAAACTCGTTAAAACAGCCTCAAAAGCGTTCTTTATTCTAAAACAAACTATATTACAGTTGTCACAAAAAAAGGAGAATATAATGAAAAAAATCACTTTATTGCTTTGGGGATTAGCATCATTTTTGCCCGCAGAAACATTCACCTTACATTTTCTCATTCCTAAAGACAGCTGTTGGATTGAATCTGGAGCCGCTTTTATCGCAAACAACGATGGAAAGTTGCAAGCCATGACAAAAGACGATAATTATCCAGGGTGGTTCTCTTATAGTTGGGATAAGACGAATGTGCCTGATTCCATGCTATTCTACTGCAATGATGATAAAACTCTGGCTCATCCAATAGGCATGAACAAAATCGGAGCAGATTCCATTGAAACATTCCCTGCTAAAATACTATTTGATTTAGTTGAAGATGAGGTTGATTTTGCTAACGCACTTTATTTCATTCCCGATGCTGAAAAATATGAAGTCGAATTCATTAGTAATATTTACTTGGGGAATTCCATTGCTTTAGATGTAAGAGATCCTCGCCCATCTTGTTTTTACACTCCCGAAAGAGAATACGACGATCCGGCCCCCAACGATTTACTCCCCAAAGTTGACATTTTCTATAGCATTGTAAACGCCGCAGGTGATACGATACAACCAGAAAAAGAGATGACTTGCAATGAAACCGAAATCGCGAACCACTGCACCAAAGGAAGACCTGAAATAAAGACCCAGATGTTGCCTCCAGGCGATTATAAAGTCATTATGCGAATTATATCTGACGGAACTGAATATACATACATTTCTAACGTAACCTCAGCAGGCGAAAATGGAACGCTAGATTTGCAAACATTCAATAAAATGAAAAATGTTTTTAAAATCAAATCCTTGGGGTCGCAAATCCAAATTTCTAGCACTCGTCCATCGACTTTTGCCATATTCAATTCTAAAGGTCAAATAATCAAAAACGGACGTGTAAATGGTTCTGCCAACATCACGACACCCTCAGCCGGAAACTATTGGGTCAAGGTAGGCTCCGAGAGTCGCCAAGTGCGAGTTTTCAATTAGAATTGATTTGGGGAGAACTTGTCCAGTAATGGCTTTTTAGCTAAATTTACGCCGTAAAATTTTAAAAGGTCATTACAATGAAACTCTCCAAGTATTTTTACGTCACGCTCCGCGAAACGCCGAGCGATGCCACCATGCCCTCCCACATATTTTTGATGCGCGGCGGCTATATCAAGCCCGTTTCTACCGGTATCTATTCCATGATGCCGATGGGCTTCCGCGTCATCCAAAAGATTGTAAACATCATCCGCGAAGAAATGAACAAGATTGGCGGTATCGAAGTGGATTTGCCGGTGGTGCAGACCGCTGAACTCTGGAGCGAATCGGGCCGTTACCAGGCCATTGGCGAAGAACTGCTCCGCTTCAAGGACCGTAACAACCACAACATGGTGCTCGCCATGACCCACGAAGAAGCCATGACCGACCTCGTGCGCTACGTGCTCAACAGCTACAAGCAGCTGCCGGTGATGCTCTACCAGTTCAAGACCAAGTACCGCGACGAAGCCCGTGCCCGCGGCGGCCTTATCCGCGTCCGCGAATTCTTGATGAAGGATGCCTACAGCTTCCACACCAGCCAGGAAGACCTCGACCGTCACTACCAGGAAGAATACGACGCCTACCTCCGCATCTACCGTCGCGTGGGCATTGAACCGGTGGTGGTGCAGAGCGATACGGGTATCATGGGCGGTAAGGTCGCTCACGAATTCATGCTGGACACCCCGAACGGCGAAGACTACTTGATTCTCTGTAAGAAGTGCGGCTACCAGGCCAACCGCGAAATCGCCAAGTTCCAGCGCGTGCCGTTCAAGGGCGACGAGAACGCAGCCCTCGAAAAGGTCGAAACTCCGCACTGCCCGACCATCGAAGAACTCACGGCATTCATGAACGTCCCGGCTGAATCGACCGCCAAGTGCGTGTTCTTCGACTTCGAAGGCAAGCTCATCACGGTCGTGGTTCCGGGCAACCTCGACGTTTCCGAAATCAAGCTCCACAACCTCTTGAAGGCCAAGGAACTTTACCCGGCCGAAGACAGTCTCATTAAAGCTTGCGGCATGGTTCCAGGCTTTGCTTCTCCGATCGGTTCTCACGACACACGCGTCATCGTCGACGAAGCTATCGCCGATTCCTTCGACCTGGTGACCGGCGCCAACGAAGAAGGCTTCCACTTCAAGCATTGCAACCCGAAGCGAGACTTCCCGAAGTTCGAAGTGGCCGACATCGCCGAAGCCAGCGAAGTTTGCAAGTGCCCCTGCTGCGGCGAACTCCTCACGGAAACCCGCGGTATCGAAATGGGTAACATCTTCAAGCTCGGCACCAAGTTCTCCGAATCCATGGGCG
>CAMUYW010000028.1 GCA_947165045.1 uncultured Fibrobacter sp.
CTTCGTTGGTGCAAACCACCTGCTTGATGGTACCGTCGGCATTGTAGAACATTTCGTCCACAGAAACGCTACGGTGGTAACCTTCGTTCGGATTCGGTCTGCCGTCATCAGCCGGAATCACTTCCAAGCCGTTGTAGCCCTTGGCAATACGGCGGTCATGATACACGACGTAAGAGTGTCCCTTGAATTCTGCAATACCATGGTGGTTGTTGTTGCCGTTGATGCTTCGACCGTTCATGCTCGGGTCACCAAGAATGGTACCCTTCCAAGTGTAGGGGCCCATCACGTTGTTAGACGTCCCATAGTCAATTGTCGGAGCCCCCTGCTGCCAACCGGTACTGTAAGAGAAGTAATAAGTACCCTTGTGCTTATGGATGTAAGAAGCTTCGAGCATCTTGCGGGTCGGCAAGTTGTTCACCTTCACGTGAGAACCGTTGCCCACCGGAGCATCCTTCGCATCATTCAACTTCACGATGTCGAAGTTGTCGGTGTTCGGGCGGCTATTGCTTTCGCCACCACCCCATGTAACATAGGTAGTACCGTCGTCATCGATAAAGATACCCGGGTCAAAGCACCAAGACACGCCATCGCAACCGATAATGCCGCGGCCACCCACCAGCTTGTCCTTGCCCTGGCCCACAGCGTTTGTCCACGGGCCTTCAATTGCAGGCGCCTTGATATAGCCAATGCCGCCGCCACCGCCATCGGGGAACACGATGTAGAACGTGCCGTTATGGACAGCAATGCCAGAGGCCCAAATGTCGTTAATGCCGTTCACCTTACGGGCATCGTAAATGATGCCGTAGTCGGTCCAGTTTTGCATATCCCTACTGCGGAACGCATAGAGGGCGTAAATCTTGTAACCATCGGAATTAGCCGGAGCCGGGTCATCGGAGTCCGTGATGATGTAGAAGTAATCATCATCGGCAGCTGCACCGGGATCGGCCAGGTAATGGTAAGTAGAAATTGGGTTATCAGCGAGCGCGCTTACTCCAAAGCCCGCCATCAAACCAAACATAGTCACTTTCTTAAGTAGTTTCATAACACTCCTTAGGATCGACCAAACACCGTCAACCCATCACGTCATCATAAAACTATCTTCGAGATTGCACAAAAGACCCTTCTTCGGCATATCTATTATGGATAAAAAGTCAATGGTGGGAACGTCGCAAAAAAGGCTTCCCGATGGGGAAGCCTGTCTCATGGATGGATATGTGTATTAAAAACTAGCGGGTGGTGCGGACTTTGGCGGTCATTCCGGTGCCACGGTTGCGAATCAGGCAGAATCCCTGCACAGTCTGTGCATGGACGCCATCGCGCCAAATCTTCGTCGCTTCGGCCATGTTGCGAGCCGTAAAGGTTCCCAATTTCTTGCCAGTCAAATCGAACACGTCGAAGGTTGCATTCGATGCCGCTTGCATGCGGACGACCGACTTGAAACCAACTTCGCCACCTTCATCCGGATCCTTGGCATCCTTGCCTGCTGCAAACTGGATATAGTCAATATCCATCCAGTCGCCGGTCACGGTAAAGCGGAGGATATGTTCGCCCGCCGGGAGCTTCACGTTGGCCTTGACCTTGCCGTAATCGTCATAGTTGTCTTCGCCTTCGTTCTTGGGTACTGCAATTTCATCGGTGATATCATCGCCATCAATCGAGAGCTTGAAGGCGCCACTCGTACTGCCCGAAGCGACCGCAGCAAACATCGTGTAGTCACCTGCAGCAGCCACGTTCACCGTGTATTCGAGCCATTCGCCAGTGCGGTTGTAGCCCACGACATAGCCGGTTGCCTTCTTGTAAATGTCAACACCAGTACCTTCGCGGTAGCTCTTGCCGCCATTGCTTTCGGCGCCATGATCTTCAGAATCATCGTCGGAATAAGAATCGTTGCCTGCGCCATAGCCCGGTTCATCGAAGTTTTCCATTTCAATCTTGCCCGGAATTGCCCAAGCCTTGCCGCCAAACGGAGTCTGCGGTTCCGGTTCACGCTTCGTACCCTGGAATTCCCATTCGAGAATGCCCATGGTAGAGTCCTGAGAGCCCTTGAACACGAAGAAAATTTCGTCCACTTCGCCGGAAAGACCCGTCATAGCGCAATCGTTATCGGTGTAGCTGTTCCAGCCGCTAGTCTTAGCAAGGGTGCAAGTACCAGCGAGCGTACCAGAAACACTACCCTTATGGATTTCAATCTTGTTGCCTTCAGCCAAACTTGCGGCCTTCACACGGAGATTTTCGGCACCCTTACCGAAGTCCACGCCAGAAACGCGAATCCAAGATTCCTTGGAGGCAAGCGGAGTAAGCACATGCACGACAGGCTGGCCCCTAGTATAGTCCGTACGGCTGCGCACATTACGCTGCTTGGAACTTGTGAGAGCCTTGTAAGTCTGGTACGGGTCAAACTTTCCGACCTGTGCCGGGCCAGATTCCGTGAACTTCACGACGTTCATCTTGTCGCCATTCCAAGTGAGTTCATCAATAGACACACTTCTATGGTTACCCGTCGTTGTAGGCAGCTGACCATTGGTGAGTTTCGGCTTTTCGGAAGCCATCACCAAGCGACGTTCATGATAAACGGCATACCATTTGTCTTTGAACTTTGCAAAACCGTGGTGGTTGTTACCACCCTTGCCGTTAATCTTCGACGGGTTTTCAATCACCGTCCCCACATAGGAATAAGGTCCCTTGATGTTCTTGGAAGTCGCATAGCTAATATTCTGGCTCTGGTCATTGTAGCTCAGATAATAAATACCATTGCGTTTGTGCAAATAAGAAGCTTCAAAAGAGCGGTTTGCCCCTTGAAGAGCGGTCTTGGACCCCACATTGAGATCGACCTTGTCGTAAGAGAGCTTGCTGAATTCGAACAAGTCGAAGTTATTGCCATAGCCACGGCTGCCACCGCTACCACCGCCAAACGTCATATAGGACTTGCCATCTTCGTCAATGAAAATAGCCGGGTCAAAGCACCAAGAGATGCCATCGCAACCGGTAATGCCACCGCCACCGACAAGGAGCTTGCCCACCGGATCGTGATAAGGACCAGCAACGTCCTTTGCAGACACAATGCCCACACCGCTAGCACCGTTCGGGTAAATCAGGTAGAACACACCATCAACAACGGCAATACCCGGAGCCCAAATATTCTTGATGTAGGAAACTTCACGATCATGGCTTAGCACCATGCCATGGTCAGTCCAGTTCTTCATGTCCTTGGAACTGAGAATGTAAAGAGAACGGATAGTATAATCGTTCTCGCCCGTATTCGGGCTTTCATCGTCTGTATCCGTAAGGATATAGAACTCGTCATCCGTAGCGAACGCAGCAGGGTCCGCCAAGTAATGGTAACTAGAAATAGGATTATCTGCAAACGCATTTACACCTAAACCTGCAAACAGTCCAAACATCGTAATACCAGTAAGTATTTTCATATTACTCCTTCGGACCGACCACACACCGCCAATCCTTTTTTTATAAATCTATCCTCGAAAAACAAAAAAACCTACGAATGGTCGTAGGTTTTCTATTGACAAAACGTCAAATTCTGTGAATGCTAATCTTTTTTCTTCGTTATAGGCGCATACGGATCGAAAATGCCATAGCCGAAGACTTCGATATCATCGACCCAGACTTCCGTGCCCATCTGACCAAAGATACTGAGTTTCGTCACGCGGCTCTTAACTGCATCCCAACCAACATTACCGCCATTGCTGTCAGCAGTATCCAATTCCGCAGGAATCACAGTATAGCGCGTCCAAGCCGTATCCAAGCTGAAATGCACCCAAGACTTGGTGTTTTCGGAGCTAGTCACGGAATCGCCATTCACGAACACATCGAATGCAAACGAAAGTCTTGATTGTTCAGAACCACGAGCCCAGAACACAATAGAATCAAGATCACTCATGTCCACAAAGCCACCAAGTTCATGACCGATGAGAGCCCAGTCCCATTCCGCCGCAGAGTCGCGTTTACAGACAAAGTGTGCAGCAAGACCTTCACGGCCAAGCCCAGCAGAATCAGAGCTGAGCGAGACTTCGGCATTCATAGATGCAGCCGGAGCCCACTTGTCAACACCATTTTCGAAATCATCCAGCACGAAGTAAGTCTTCACGTAAGCGGAGTCGCCAAGGTAGAGACCATCTTCGCCGGACTGAGCCCCGACGTCGGTCTCGATTTTGCCATAAACTTTGACGGAATCTTCGCTAGCATCGTTGACAAAAGCAACAATTTCAACATTACCACTCGGGAGCGCTTCAAATTCAAAGTAGCCGGTCGAATCCATCTGGACTTGGTAGTCAAGTCCCACCACAGAAACTGTAGCCGAACTACGAGCCAACTGCGGAAGACCCACGCGACCAGAGACCTTGGACGGCTTAGAAACATCAACCGTAAGGGAATCCTGTTCCTCGGTTGCATAGGAAATCTTTGCAAAGCCCTTCAAAGAATCGTTACGGGCTTCAACGACATAAGATCCAAGCGGAACATCGGACAAAAGTACTCGGCCCTGATCGTCCGTTGTAAAATGTAGCCTGTAGAGGGAATCCGACCCAAGTTCGGATGCACCCGCCAAATAAGATTCAGGGCGGACAATAACGTCCATACGTGCAGCAGGCGTGCCATCGGCCAATTGAACAAGCACCGCGATGGAATTTTCCGTTTCCATCGACGATCCCGCGGTTCTACCGCTATCGCAGGCGACAAAGCACAGAGCCAAAGTCGCCAACCCATATGTCCACGCCCATTTAATCATTTTTTGTCTCCTGCACCATCCCCTTTTATTATAGTATTTTCCGATGCCCCTCCTTTACGGGCTACCGGGTAAAATGCCATAGAAAGCTGCATAACACGGTCAGGATTCTTGGCTCCGTCTACTCTTTTTTGGACTAGACGGCGAAATTCCCTCAACATGTCGCCCAAATCCTCGAAGCAGGACTGGTCTACAGAAAGAGTCAGTGTAGAAATATTGCGTTCATTGACGGGGACGTTTTCGAGCGCATCGCTCGCAAGACTCAACACCTGGCGCTGGAAATTGCGCACGGCCTTGGCCTTTTCGGGGCCCCCTACTGTCAAATGGGCTTCGGTGAGTGCAAGCTTACCTGATGCAAGCTTTTTCACGAGACCGACGCTCTTTAAAGTTTCAATGGCTTCGAGAGCCTGTTCCTCGGTAATCGGCGGGCAGATGTCCTTCGCTATCTGCTTGATGTTTACAACACCACCGTTCAATTCCAGGTAGGCGCGTACCGCAGGAATCCACCAGTTTTCGAGGAGTTTAAGTTCGGCAGCTTGCAAAGAATGGCGTTCCACGTCGCGGAGCGAGAGTGCTTTCGCCATGAGTTCTTCGCGCTTGGTCTTATCCTTGCTGACAGCAGCAGAATAGAGGAGGTCGAAGTATTCGGCCTCGCGACCGGACAGCGCAAGGATTTCCTTTGCCGCAGGTAATGCATGAGCAGGCAAGTGCTGCTTTTTTTGCAATACGCGATAGAGATAGCTGGAGTCTAGCCCGAGCTTATCACCCATCATGCGGTAGCTGTAGAAGGGCATCTCGACCTTGCGCCTGTCGTAGAATTCCTTCAAGAAGTCGCGGTAGTCCGCTATGTCAGAAAAAGTAACCATCAATAAATAAAATATTTAAAACTTACCGAGGTTACCCTACTCTGTAAACATTTGGTATGGATTTTTTGTCAATGGACGGCGGAACCGCGATTTAATCCAATATACACCGAACCGGATAAGAGTCTGTTTTCTCTTCATCTGTGAAAAAATAGGGATCCCGGATATAAACATATACAGCCACATCATCGTCAATTTCATCTGATGTCCAATATTCCGCAGCTCCATATGCAGTTGAACCCTGAGCGTCAAAACCAAAGAAATCAAGGCCATGGTCGCGATAGTCACCAATATAAACTCTTGAACGCAAATCCATGCCGATAGGCGTGTCTCCATTGATGGCATCTACATAATCAAATAATATTTTAAACTCATCCTTACTCGGCAAATGCGTTCCCTTAGGGCAAGAAGTCATGGCTAAAGCCCACGTATATTCCCTAGAATATTTACCGCAAGAATCCCAAGCACACGAGCTCCCTTCAACATCTAAGCGAAGGTTATCTCTCATCCATGTTTGAGACCCCACAACAACCGTTCTATATATTGCGGAATCTCGTTCATCTACTAAGTCCTTTCCAGGAACTATAACCCTCTCGCGATTACTCTCGGCCTCAGCAACAACCGTGAATAATCCACAGTCAAGTTTAACGAGATGCACGTCCGATGAATCATACTGTACGGCACAAGATTCAACCGTTTCCGTTTTTACGGAACCTTTTTCGACAATCGTCGTATCGGACTTAGAAACTACAGTATCCTTATGCGAAATTTCTTTCGCAGCCACGGGAGTCCATCCATTCTTCGTACAAAGAAGCAACTCTTTTGTATCATCTTTTAAAAATATTTTACCGACAGAACCAGACGAGCATTCAGGAATTTCATTCGAAGAAAAAGAAACTACGCCATTAGAAATCGTATTTGTCGTATTATCTTCCGAGCATGAGGTTACAAATAATATAAAACAAAGCATCAATAAAATTAATTTATACATATCCATCTCCTACTTTTCATTTTTCAAGCAACGAACGGATAGCTGATTTTTTGTGTCACAATTGTTTTGTTTTTCAAGAAGGGTGTATCTATCGTTAGCTGTATAAATAGAACCAAATTCCTTTAGCCAACATGAATTGTAGTAAGACCCCTCCACATCAGTTGCAATCCAGAAGCCAGTTTCCTGTCCAGGATAAGCGCGTCCTTGGGGATCTCTATACCCAGCCGGCAAGATCGAGAACCCAAAGACATCATACGCCTTATCCCCTTTTCGCCACACATCACGCGCAACTAAATCCTGTGTCGCCGAATAGGCTCCATTATGGGAATCAACAAAAGCAATTAATTCTTTAATTTCAGACCTATCCGGCAAATGCCACCCCTCAGGGCAAGCTTGTTTCGAAGCACCATACTCGTACACGCGACCATATTTTTCGCAATAATCTGCAGAATCTGACACGCAGGAGCTTCCCCACATTTCGTATTGGAGATTTTCAGCCATCCAAGTTTGCTTACCAATAACAACCGTTCTATACTTTTTACCATCACGAGAATCAACCAGTTCTTCCCCATATTTAGTAGATATTAAATGAGCAAGACGATTTTCTACATAGAACGTAGATTCTCCACACGTAACTTTTGTAACATGATAATTCGAAGTATCCGCTTCCGCCATGCACGAATTCTTCACATATCTAGCGTTCTCGACATAAACGGAATCAAAGACTTTTTTGACAACGCTTAACGAATCGACAATATAAATGGTATCTCTAGCACCGCCATTCTGAATAGAAGATTCCCACTCATTGTCAACGCAATAAAGAAGTTCTCCAGATTCGACGACATAGGCAACTTGGCCTGAATTTTGCGCAGAGCAAACAGGGAGATCTTTTTTATTTTCACCAACAAAAGCTGACGAATTCACAGAAATAATATTTTCCGTAGGAGCATCATCACTACATCCAAACATTACAAACAATGTTAACGCATATAAAACATTTAGTTTCATATAAGTCCTCGGCTAATCGTTCTTTAAGCAACGAACTCTGTATGAGGGTTTTTCTTCAGTGTCAACCACCCTTCTATTCAAGTTTATCCTAAGTTCATCTGTCGCTGATACATACGTCGGGTCCACAACATAGAATAAAGAATCACCTTTCTGCGTAGATGTCAAAGTTCGAGCATGCACACTAAGACCAAACAAATCATACCCCGGAGAAGTCATTCCTAAATAACTATACAGTTCATCATCAACACCTCTCAAATCCCTTGATACCGCCTCCGTACCATTATGTTCATTCACATACTCCGACATAGCAATCCATTCATCAAAAGTCGGAATATGCCAACCAACAGGACATGCCCCCTGCGGCTTTTCCCCTAAATCACAAAACTTGGTTCCATCGCAACCTTCCGGATTCCCCATAGCCGATAGCCAAGTATAATCTCGGGTGGAATCTGTTCCAAATTTCAGGTCTTCAGCCATCCAAACTTGATTGTTAATAACAACAGTTTTATACGTATTCCCGTCTCTTGCATCCGTTAAAGGGTCGCCCCATTGCGTTCTAAACCGGCTTGCACGTTCATCTATTACAGAAAAGACCGAATCCCCGCACGTCACCCAGATCAAATGAAAATCAATCGTATCCAACGCTATTGAGCAACCGACATCTAGGGTATCCGTAGAGCCCAAATAGGCAGTATCGGATTTTGTCACTTTCGACACAACTGTATCAGCGACATAAATGGTATCAACGTTTTGGCGTCCCTGATTCACCTTGCGCCATTTTTCTTTCGCACAGCAAAACAACGCACTGGAATCAGCAACAAAATACAGTTCGCCTTCATTTTTTAAAGAACACTCAGGCAAAGTTTCACCTTGAGCAAGTTCAGCAAAACCAGGAGATTCTACATAGACCGTAGTGGTCGATTCGTCACTACAAGCCCCCACCCAAAAAGCAACAAATCCTAAAAATAGGGAAAATAGTATTCTCATATTCCTTCTCGAACTTAATAACACAAATAAAATATAGATAATCGCAGCTAACTCAATAAAAGAGACCCCTCGGCCGGTGGTTTTCAGTTATACAGAAAATGCCCGACACTGTCGGGCACAACTAGACTAACAATTTTCGAAAGCAATCCTGTCTACTGTCAACGGCTTACTGTCTACTGCGACTCTGCCGCTACTCTTCTCCGAGGTATTCGACAGCGAAGATGAGCGTTGCACCGCCAGGAATCGGGCCTGCGCCGCGGCTACCGTAGCCAAGGCCAGGCGGCACGACGAGGATTCTCTTTTCGCCAGGGAGCATGCCCTGTACGCCGAGTTCCCAACCGCGAATCACATTGCCAGCGCCGAGTTCAAACGCAAACGGCTGTCCGCGATCACGAGAGCTATCGAACTTGTAGCCATTGACCATCCAGCCCGTGTAATGCACAACAGCGCGGTGTCCAGAACGGGCCGGATCACCTTCACCCTGCTTTACAATAGCATAGCGCAAACCTTCAGGACCGTTCTCGTACTTGAGGAGAGTCGTATCCGGGAAGAAGTCCATATTCTTTGCAAGTTCCGGATCCACATCGGAGGAGACCATCTCGACACGGAACACGAGCGTAGAGTTCGGCGGAATCATCGAGAAAGCCATAGCACCGTAACCCATCGCCGGAGAAACGCGCAACCAGCGCACACCGCCTTCGCGCATACCATCGAGACCAGCTTCCCAGCCCTTGATCATCTTGCCTGCACCCATCACAGCTTCGAGCGGCTTGCCCAAATCTTTGGAGCTACCGAACTTACGGCCCGACAAGAGCCAGCCCGTGTAATGCACCTTGATGGAATTGCCCGCAGCATTTAGTTTACCTGTACCCGTCTTTTCGTCGTAGACCTTGAGGCCGCGGCCCATGTCGCGCCATTTAAGCTTTTCAACATCGGCAGGGAATTTATCTGCTTCAAGCGGTTGCTCAGCATGAACAAGTTCAACATAAAACATCAAGTCACTATTAGGCGGAATGCCTTCGAGAGAGTTGTCGCCATAAGCCATTGCCGACGGCACCGAGAGCTTTCGGATTTCACCGATTTTCATGCCCACAAGACCTTTATCCCAGCCTTCGATTACCTGTCCCACGCCAATCGTAAATTCAAGAGGACTCTCACTGTAATAAGAGTTTGCAAAATAAGGAACTTCAACCGTGGAATCCGTAGCGGACTTGTTCACAATGGCACTATCTACAGCCAAGTAGCCTTTATAATGGACCTTAATCAACTGACCTGCACGAATGGGCTCCCCACTACCTTCCTTGACTGTTTCGGACTTGAACGGAACAGCCCAAGCAACACTACAAGCAAGCAACACAAGAAAAAACTTTATTTTTAGCATAATATCTCCTATCTTATAAAATAGAAAATGCTAGTTTTTAAAAGTAATGATTTATCATAAACGGATTTAAATATGCTATCAATCATCATCGTCATCGCGATTGTGCTATTGTCCATCATCCTCGCCGGCATCGGCATCTATGTTGGCACGCGCAATTCCGACGAAAAAGAGCCGTCCAAACCGGTCATCGACGTATCGGGCCAGTATGCCGCCATCGGCCGCCCCGCACGCGAGACGCTCACCGCTGTAAAGCCATCCGAGGCTTCCATCAGGGCGTGGCTCGAAACACAAGATTTAACACCAGAACAAAGGTTATCCTACATCGAGCAGTGGAACAACACGCTAGAGGAAACCATCAAGACGATTGACGAAGGGGACAAGAACGGCACCGCCACTTACAGAATTGTGCTTGGTCCCAAAGGCAAGAATTATTGTAAATTCGTCAGCGAGGAAAATTTCATCACCCGCGAACAGATTCGCAATCACGCGGAAATTTTACCCCCCTATGTCTTGGGCTGCGACTGTAAGCTTTTACCGAAGCAACCCTGGGAAAACCCGAGTAAATCCGGATGGAAGGCTGTAATCCCAACACACGGAAACACCTATAACGTCCCGGATTGGAGGCAACTTGCGTAAGTCACTATTATCTGCTATTCTTTTGGCACCTGCCATGGCACTCGCCGCAGGTTCCGCCATCATCACCCTTCAAATGCCCGTTGGCGCTCGCCAGCTCGGTATGGGCGAAGTCGGTGCGGCACTTGCCGATGATGCAACCGCCATGTACTACAACCCAGCAGGTCTTGCATTTGGACCTCTTGCCGATGAATGGAGAAGTTCATACAAGGCAGACGCAAAGCAGGCTCCGTTTTTCACGCACATGGCATCCCGTTCCAAAAACGGATTTTTTGACAAGAGCGAACTTTGGGCCGGTACCGCTAAGGGTATTTTAAAGTTCGATGGCGAACAGTGGGTAGACTACTATTCCGTAACACTGCAAGGCAACGCAAAAATCAAGGACGCAGTTCGCACCTACGTAGGCACGGAACGTGGACTCGATGAATACACGCGCGTAGTGAAAGCATTCAACGACGTGAAAAACGCAGATGACGAATCCCACGTGGTCGAAGTCAAGATGCCTTGGGACTTGGTCGTCAAGGACACCATCACCGCCGTTCTCTACGAAACCCTCACCGAGAAGCTCTGGGTCGGAACGCCTAAGGGACTTTACCGCTTTGACGGCAAGGGCTGGAAGTCCTTTGAATCAGAACTCGGCGAACGCCGCATTACGGCTCTCACCAAGCAAGGCGCCTCCCTCTGGATCGGCACGGACAACGGTCTCTTTGTTTACCGCAACGGAGCGTTCGAACAGAAAGGCAAAGTTCTCCCAAGCCAAAAGATTAACGCTCTCGTTTGGTCCGAAAACCGCAAGGAACTTTACGTAGCAGTCGATGGCGCAGGCGTTGCCCGCCTCATCCCAAAGAAGAGCTCAAACGACAAAGACCGCTGGAGCTTGTTCAACCAAGAAGACGGCATCATGGACTTGAACCCGACCGCACTCGCCGTTGACAGCTCGGGTCACGTTTGGGCAACTCACAAGGGCGGTCTCTCGCACTTTACGCTGCGCAAGTGGGAACAAGTTCAGTTCGCAAACAACACTGTAAACGATGTTTCTGTAGACCGCAAGGGTGCTATCTGGATTGCAACCGACCTCGGTGTCTGGCGCCACCTGCCGGATTACGCCACAGCAAGCGGCCGTAAGGCAGAACTCGAACGCAGTTCCAAGGAAGACCCAGAAGCCACAAAGCGCGATGACGAATGGACACACTACCATCAGGGTAACGGTCTTTCAACAAACAAGGTCTGGGCAGTTCTCCCTGAAGGAAACGACGTTTGGTTCAGCACGGCAAACGGCATGGAGCAGTACAAAGATGCCGACTATCAGCTCACAGCCTTCTACGAAAAGCTTTTGCCGGTTTTGAACATTCCTGACCTTTACCACCTCTATGGCGGCATGACCATTCCGCTCAACGACTGGGGAACGCTCGGTGTTTCCGTGAACTTCGTTTCGTTCGGTTCTACCGTTGTTTCTGGCGACCTGGATGCAGATGACCTCGTGGCATACAACAGTTCTGAAATCGTTGGCGGTATTAGCTACGGTACTCGTTTTCCGAACGACTGGGGCTTAGGTCTTTCTATCAAGTTCTTCTACTCCGACTTGAGTTCTGGCGCTGGCGCTGGCGAAGAAGAAGCCACGACATTCGGTTACGCATTCGACATCGGTGTTTTGAAAAAGAATCTCTTTGTTCCGAAGCTCAACTTTGCATTGGTCCTTGCCAACATCGGTCCGAGCGTTTACTACGTAGACAAGACGATTGAAGACCCGATTCCTTTGACCTGGCGCCTCGGACTTTCTTACGAAATCTTGAGCATGGCCGATTACAAATGGACAGTCGCATTCGACTATAACCGCGAAGTTGTCAGAGATGACGACAAGGGCAATCCGGAACCGTTCTACATCGCCTGCTGGAAAGACCTCTTTGATCCTGACGATGATACGAACTCCTTCCTCCAAGGCGTTTTCAACCTCGGTACAGAATTTATTTATTCCAACACGATTGCACTTCGCGTGGGCTACCTCTACGACCGCACGGGCAAGCGTAACGAAGTGGACTTCGGTGTGGGCGTGATGCTCTCTGACGTGTTGCAGTTCGACTGGGCTACCATCAAGAACGTAGGCCGTGCAGACGGCGTGCGCGATGGCCAGATGCGCTTCGGCATGCTGTTTAAGTTCTAATTGCGGCGGTGTTGCCGCAGTTGGCAGAACCAAGCAGTGTCATCCTCGCGAAGGCGAGAATCTAGATGCTCGATCAAGTCGAGCATGACGAATAAAAAAGAAACGCCAGGTGATGAACCTGGCTTTTTTGCATTGTCAGAATGACGGACTACTCTTCCCTTTCGAGAATTATAAGCGCGCGGTCTTGCGTGCTGTTCGGGATGGTGTAAAAATGTTTCCCGATAAACTTGTAACCGAAATCTTCGGGATAGAACGTCTTGAGTTCGTCAGCAACGGCGGGGCCTTTCATAAAGTACACGCGGCCGCCCACCTTGAGTGAATTCGCAATGCGCGGAAGCGTTTTTTCCATGAGTTCAAACGCGCGGCTGATTACACCATCGACAGGGATGGTCATGCTGCGGCTCGTGACCTTGTGACCGAACACGTCAATTCCCTTGAGGCCCATTTTCTCGATGACCATGTTGAGGAAGTTGATGCGGTTTGGGCGCGGTTCGCACAAAGTAAGCTGAATCGACGGATTCACGATTTTGAGCGGAATTCCGGGGAATCCGGCACCACTGCCAACGTCAATCATACGGGCGGGCCACTTCGGCACGTAAGCGTTAATGAGCGTGCAGTCGGCATAATGGCGTTCGACCATCGTTTCAAATGCATTGAGGCGAGTTAAATCCTGGTCATCATTGTTCGCACGGAGCAACTGGTGGAATTCCCAAATTTGTTTGAGCGTTTCGGGCTGGAGTTCCACACCGTAGTAATGCAAAAGCTTGTCGAGGCCCGCAAGCGAGGGCGTCACACGTTTGCCGTTAAAGAGCGGAAACTCCGTGCGGGGAGCCTTCATGTGAGGGATAAAGTCCTTGCCAAGCGCACTTGCGCCACGGGGTTTGGAATTTTTTGACCAAGAAGAATTTGCCATACCACCAAATCTAGAAAGAATTAAGGAATCCATCCAAGCCCGACACTTCGATTCAAAAATTTTTCAAAAAAAAAACAAGCCAAAAGGATCTCTCGCTGGTGTTTATATAAGGGAGGTTCTTTTGAATCAAATACTTTTTATTTTCGCACTCGCTGTTTTCGCAATAGCCCAAGCCTACGCCGAAGAAACAACCGCACCACCGCTAGATGCTGCGCAAATTTTTGAATGGTGGGACGACGGCATTATCACGCCCGAACAAGCCGACGAAATCTTTTCACGGATCGAAGAAAGAAACTATGACGAAGCCTGTTTACTCGCCGAAGTTTATGCGCAAGAATCCTGTACATTTTCCAACAAAACTGTTGAAAAGAAAACCCGCAAAAAACGGAAATCGAAAACCGCAGAAAGCGCACACCCCGTAAAGCAAACGCAGTCCACAAAATCCGCGCAACCGCCATCAATCATCCCGCACGGGCACTTTACATGGAAAGGCCAATACGATAGCGACGGTCATTTAAAAAAGCATCGCAAAGAATTGCAAATCCAATTCTATCATTTCAAGTTCCAGCTCGGTTCACAGGAGTTGCTCTCTTACCGGCGCGATGGTTTCGAAGCTCATTTCGGACAAATTTCCACATTGGAATTCCACAGTCATTTGCCACTCGACACACTATGGGGCTCTACTATTTTCTTTTCCATCGGTAAATTTCAAATAAACGCGCACATTGACACGAGCAAAGCGTTCCATGCAGGGATCGATTTTCACCCCAACCGTTCAAACCTAATTTCAACTTCATTTTGGAAATTTCTAAATGCACACGCCATCGCATTACAAGCGCACACCACGCTAGGACAAGTTTCCGCTTGGTACCAATTCGGGCAAGACCTTCCGCTCGTCAAGATTCAATTGCAAAACGAACAGAAGCACCTCTCATGGAAGACGACCGCCTACATCCATGGCGATTCCATCCCGCAAGGGATCAACTTGAGCAAAGGCATCGCCGAAAACAGCCTCTGGGCATCGCAGACCGTCAACGTCCAATGGTCCGAAGCACTCAACACGATATTCTCCGCCAAGGCACGCGTGCTCAGACCCATCGCAACGGACTCCGTAAGTGCCCGATTCAAAACGACCTTGACCTCTGGTCCCGAGCGTTTACGCACAAGCTTGAGCGTAACTTGCATCGAGGCAAGCGAAAACTGCGACCGCACCGAATGGAACGGGGACGTCGAATCTGCATGGAATACGCTCATGTTCAAAGCGAGCGCCAAAGTCCGCCGCGAGTACAGCCGTACACAACCGCCCAAAATCGAGCTCGGCACAAGCTACCGTTCAAGGCACGCACTAATCAAGCTGGCTATCGCTTTTCCCAAAACGAATCCAAGCAAAGGTGTATCCGTGCAAAACGAAATAAAGCTCCTCAGCGACTGGTTCAAAGGCGATTTAGTCTTCGCTTTTAAGAAAACTAAAACCAAAACATTCAGTCCTAGCTACGCTCATTTGCAAACAAACCTGAATTTTTGAGACATTTTATCCCAATGGTAACCTTTTTTTAAGAAGTGGACACATTTGTAACCACTATTTTTTTCAACTAACAGGTTTACAGCCGCAAAGAAATCTATTATTAATAGTACCCAAACACTCTCAGACTCCTTTAGGTTCCCTCCTTTGCCTGAAGGAGTCCTTTTTTTTATCTTAGAGTCATGTATTTCATTGCAGCCATTGCCGGATCTATCTTTTTTTTGCCATCCATCGCACTAAATATTGCGCTTGCGCTTGGGGCACCACTTGGCATGTACGCCATGAACGGCCGCCACAGGATCGTTCCGCAAGAAGTTCGACGTGCATTCATATTGCCGATTATTATGCAATTCGTGGCGTTGTTTACCATTTTGAGTGCAGGCCACGTGCTACCGGAAACCATTCCATTCGGGATTACACGCATTCTCGCTTTTTTCTTTGCGGTTTACCTGACGTTTTACACGGCAACGGTTTTCTTTAGTCTGAGCGCCAAAGAACGCCATGTGATGGGGCCACTTGCAACAGCATCGACCATTTGCTTTTGGATTGTAGCCGTCGGAACAATTTAGATGAAGAAAGAAATGGACAAGCAGACAAAAACAGCACCCAAGCACAATTACCAGGTCGACCTAGACCGCATCATTCGCCGTTTAGAAAAGACCGGCGAAGCACCAACGCTTTTGCTGCACGCCTGTTGCGCTCCATGTAGCAGCTATACCATCGAATACCTTTCCCAATATTTTAAAATAACGCTTTTCTATTACAACCCCAACATCGCTCCCGCCGAAGAATACCAGCATCGCGTGAACGAAATTAAGCGATTTGTCGCCGAATTTAAAACAAAATATCCAGTTACACTTATCGAAGGCGAATACGATCCGAAAAAATTTTACGATGTTGCCCGCGGACTTGAGCATGAACCCGAAGGCGGCAAGCGCTGCCGCAAGTGCTTTGAACTCCGACTCGCCGAATCCGCAAGACTCGCCAAGGAACTGAACTGCGACTACTTCACCACAACGCTCACCATCAGCCCGATGAAAGATGCCCAAGTGCTCAACGAGGTTGTGCAGGAGCAATGCGATATTTATGGCATCAAACGCCTCCCGAGCGATTTCAAGAAGAAAGGCGGCTACAAGCGTTCCATCCAGCTCTCGCGCGACTACAATCTTTACCGCCAAAATTTCTGCGGATGCGTGTATTCCATGCGAGAAGCACAAGAACGCGAAGCGAAACAAGCTGATAAAAAATAGAAGAGTCTTCCTGGAGCGGAGCGATAGGATCCAGGACAGCGGTATATGGCGAGAAGAGTTGGCGGTCGGCAGAACATAAAACTTCGTTTTTATATTATAATTCTATAGAATGAAAAATATATGGGGATTTTTATTCGTTACCACCTTCATTGTCGCAGCCTGTAGCAGCGATGTTGTTGATGCACACGATGAAAAAAAGCCATCTGGCACCATCGAAATTATCAGAGTTTCCAGCGCACCTTCCGAAAGTTCTTCAAGCTCATTTTTACGCAACGCAAAGGCTAGTGTTTATTTTTCGAATCACGTTCAAATAAAATCTTCATCAAGTACGGCGCCGGCATCATCGAGCAAAGAGCCAACTTCGAGTAGTTCAAAACCCGCCCCGCAATCGTCCAGTTCTAAAGCCAAGTCATCCAGTTCCGAACCACCCAAAAGTTCTAGTTCGAGCGCCCCTTCAAGCTGTTCAAGTTCCTCAGCACCCAAGTCTAGCGCATCGCTCTATTTTTACGATTGCGACCAATACAAATGCATCACCACAGAATACTTGAATCCAGACATTTCTTATGGTGAATTTTTAGACAAACGAGATAATCAAGTTTACCGCACCATCGTCATCAGCAATCACGTATGGACCGCACAGAACATGAACTATGAAATCGTGAACGAAAAAGGCGAATCTGAAAACAACTGGTGCTATAACGACGATCCAGAATACTGCAAAAAATTTGGTAGACTTTACAACTGGGAAGCCGCACAAAAAGTTTGTCCTGAAGGATGGCACTTGCCCACCGCCGATGAATGGTTAGAACTTATAGAAGACCATACCTGCGAAATAACACAAGAAGGGGATTCTCCAAACCAATACCATTGTGCCGGAACATCATTGAAAACGATTGACGGTTGGGAAGACGGACTCACGAATACCAACGAATATGGTTTTTCCGTGATGGCCGGAGGATTCAAGGTTCCCAAAGGGTTTGGCGGAGAAGGTGTAATGGGTGAATTTTGGACTTCTACAAACGGAACAGAAACTTATGCAGCATTCGTTGAATTTGGTCGAGTTCAAGATTACGCTGAATTTGCTTTAATCGACAAATCGACCGGGATTTCAGTCCGTTGCGTCAAAGGGAACGCGGAGTAAGCCGTAAATTTTCGCGAGTTGCTGCGTTTTCTATCTTTGACATAAAACCCTCAACCCACAAGTCATTATGTACGATCCTCGATTTTTACCCATTTGCAAAGAAGACCTGGACGAACTCGGTTGGGATTACGTTGACGTGATTATCATCAGCGCCGACGCTTACGTTGATCACCCTTGCTTTGGGCATGCGGTTGTCGGACGACTTTTGGAACACGAGGGTTTGCGCGTGGCGATTTTGCCGCAGCCGAACTGGCGCGACGACTTGCGCGATTTTAAGAAGCTCGGAAAGCCGCGACTTTTCTTTGCAATTTCGAGCGGCATGGATTCCATGGTGAACCACTACACCGCCGCAAAGCGCCTCCGCAGTGACGACGCCTTTACGCCGGGGAACAAGGCCGGATTCCGCCCCGATTACGCGACGTACACATACGCAAAAATTTTGAAGAAGCTCTACCCCGATGTGCCGCTCCTCATTGGCGGTCTCGAATCGAGCTTGCGCCGCGTGACGCATTACGATTACTGGAGCAACAGACTCAAGCCGAGCATTCTTTTCGATACGCAGGCCGACATTCTCGTTTACGGCATGGGCGAAAAGCCGCTGAAAGAAATCGTTCGTTTGCTCAAAAAAGGCGTTCCGTTCTCTAGCCTCAATTCCGTTCCGCAGACCGCCTATTTGGCGCCCAAGGGGAACGTTCCGAAGAACAGCAATTGGGAAGACTTGCGTTTGTACAGCTACGAAGAATGCTTGGAAAGCAAGAGGAACCAAATCGAGAACTGTCGCAGGGTGGACATTGAATGCAATAAATGGTTCCAGCACCGCATTCTGCAAGATGTCGCCGAACAAACCGTAGTCATCAACCCCTCGTATCCGCCGCTCGAATATGGCGAACTCGACGAAAGCTTTGAATACCCGTACGCCCGCGAACCGCATCCGCGTTACAAGAAGCGCGGCAATGTGCCTGCGTTTGACATGATCAAGTTCAGCATCAACACGCACCGTGGATGTTTTGGCGGTTGCAGTTTCTGCGCCATCAACGCACACCAGGGCAAGTTCATTGCGAGCCGCAGCCGCGAAAGCATTTTGCGCGAAGTCGAAATCGTTACCAACATGGAAGGCTTCGCCGGAACGATTACAGACCTTGGCGGCCCCAGCGCTAACATGTACAACATGCGTGGCCGTGACCCGAGTCGTTGCCAAAAGTGCGCCCGTGCAAGCTGCCTGACGCCCAAGATTTGCGACAACATGGACACGCACCATAAAGAAATTTTGGAGCTGTACCGCGAAGTGCGCAACCATCCGAAAGTCAAACACTTGTTCATCGGAAGCGGCGTGCGTTACGACATGCTCTTGCAAGAGACGGATGACGAAGAGCTCCGCAAGGACCACGAAGAATATGCCCGCGAGCTCATTGACTACCATGTAAGCGGACGATTGAAAGTGGCACCCGAGCACACTAGCGATGCCGTCTTGAAATTGATGCGCAAGCCGAGCTTTACGCTATTCCACAAGTTCAAAGAATTCTTTGACGACGAATGCAAACGCATCGGCAAAAAGCAGCAGCTCATCCCGTACTTTATCAGTAGCCACCCCGGCTGCACCGAAGCCGACATGGCTGAACTCGCACTAGAAACAAAGCAATTGGGTTTCCAGTTGGAACAAGTGCAAGACTTTACGCCAACGCCGATGACGATTGCGACCGAAATGTTCTACGCCGAAATGACGCCGGATGGAAAGCCGCTCTTTGTCGCGAAAACGCCCGAAGAAAAAGCGAACCAGAAGCAATTCTTCTTCTGGTACATTCCTGCGAACCGCCCGCACCTGCGAGAAGTTTTGGAACGTCTCAAGATGGGTAAGGTCAGCCGCTTGCTCTTGAGCCGTTCCGCGATGGCCGAAGGCAAGGAATATTTCCCGAGCAAGGAACGCGAAGAAAACGAAGACTTCCGCAAGCGCGAAATGCAAAAGCGCGACGAACGCACACAAGCATTGCGCCTGAAAAAAGAGAAGGTCAAAAACCGCTGGCGTGATGATGGGTATGAACAGCATTCGGAACTGCGCGAGGACCGCTGGGATGACAATCGCGAAATGCGCCGAGACCGCGAGGGGGAAAGCTTCAATCGTGAAAGTAACCGCCGTCGGGAATTCCACAGCGATCGAGACCGCCGATTTGACGATCGCCGAGATTTTGATCGCAATGGGGACCGCCGCGACTTCGACCGCCGTGATAACGCATTCGATAACCACCGCGGGAATCAGCAGAATGCGCCGTTCCGCGAGCACCGCAATGTCGAAGACAAGAACCGCTTCAACAGCGGCGAAATAAACCTCGCCAGCCGCCGCTCCCACGGTAAGGGATTTAAGAAGCCAACGTTTAAGAAGTAGTTTTAGGAGTGCGCAAACACGCTCCACCACTCGCCTTTGGTGCGTTCGACGGAAACCTTGAAACCAGCTTCATCGAACCACTTGAGGATGTAATCCTTTTCAGTGACGAGCTGACCGCTGATGATCAGTTCGCCGCCTTCCGCAAGCAAGTCCTCGATATCATCGCGCAACGGCCAAAGCTCACTGCGGATCATGTTGCAGAGAATCACGTCGAACTTCGTTCCATCCTTGAACGCATCCAAGAATCCGAGCACGCAGTCGCTATTATCAAAACCATTACGTTCAAAGTTTTCAGCAATGCAAGGAATCGTGAGCGGGTCGATTTCCGTACCCACCGCCAAGCTAGCGCCCTTGCGACGCGCAAACATCGCCAAGATACCCGTTCCCGTACCAATATCGAGAACCGTCTTGCCATTAAAATCAATATTTTCCATCAGCGCGGCACAGCTACTCGTCGTCTCGTGCTCGCCCGTACCAAAAGCAGTCTTCGCTTCGAGTTCAAGCACAACCGCATCCGGATCTTCCGGCGCAAATTCCACCCAAGGCGGACGCACCCAAAGATGCTCACTCACAGCCACCGGCTGCGCACGATCGCGCCACCACTTGTCCCAATCCTTTGCAGGCTCTTCCGTCACCGTGAAGTTGTACTGAGGAAATTCCTCCACAATACGGTCGCGTTCAGCCTTGTCGCCCGTGTAAAAACAGAACTCCGTGCGACCTTCCGTCACCGGATCCAGTTCTTCCAACGTAGCCACACCCGCTTCGAAAAGCAGGTAGCTTGCAATTTCATATTCTTCATTGGGGCAGTTGCCCTGAGCCTTGTACCAAGTATCGATTTTTTGCATAGTTTAAATTTATCAAAATATAAGTGACTAGTGGCTAGTGGTTAGTAAACAGGAATAGAAAAAAAGAAATATATTTAGGCAAACCACTTCGAACTTATGCTCTACATCCACCAATTCCCCGACTGGACGCGGTTCCGCTTTGATTCTCCCAAGGTGCTCCAAGCGCTTGGGCAGACCCGCCTTGAAGAAGGCAAGCTCATCGGAATCATGCAAATCTGCGGATTGAAGGACATCGAAGCAAAACTCATCGCCGACGACATCGTCGCCAACTACGCCATCGACGGCTACACGCTCGACGCAGCGAAAGTCCTCACCGAAGTGGAACTCAAAAGCAAGAGCAACGAGAATTACATCAAGAACTACATCGGCGCCATACAGAACGCGGCATCTCCCCTGACCGAAGAAAGACTCTTCAACTGGCACGCCGCCATGGGTCAGAACAAAGTCAAGCACTACCGCGAAACACCCAGCGAAGTACAGACAACATTAGACGAAAAAACGCTCCACTTTGTAGGCCCGAATCCAGAACGCCTCCAAAGCGAAATGGAAAGTTTTATCTCGTGGTTCGAGAAATCGAACATGGACGGAGTCATCAAAGCCGCTATCGCGCACTTTTGGTTTTTGACCATCCGCCCCTTCGCCGATGCCAACGGCAGAATCGCCCGCGCCATTACCGCGATGCAACTCGCCCGCGCCGAAAGCACAACGCATTGCCAATACGCGCTGAACAAGCAAATCAGCGACAACAAAGCCGACTACTTCAAAATTCTCTCGCGCACGCAAGCCGCGAGCGGCGACCTCACCGAATGGATTCTGTGGTTCCTGCAAATGATGCGAAACGCCATCAAGGATAGCGAACAACTTTTCGCCGCAGAAATCAGCCGCATCCAGTTCCGCAACGCCCACGCAAACGACTCATTCAGCGCCCGCGAACAACAGCTCATCGACGAAATCCTAGCAGGAAGAATCGCCCAACCCTTCACCGCCAAAGAAGCCGCCGCATTCTTCAACGCAAGCCACGACACCGCCCTCCGCGAAATCCAAAGTCTTATGGACAAAGGAATTTTGCAGACGAACAACAAAGGCGGCAGAAGCATGCGGTATAGACTGAAGGATGAGAGAGAGGAAGGGTAAGGCAAGGCGAGGAATACCTAATAAAAGCTTCGCCATAAATCGAAAAAGCCCCGTTGACAAATGCCAACGGGATCATCTCATTCAAATAATGCACATTACCTTTGACCTTGGAATAAAAGTTTTAGATTATCCCATGTCCAAGAATATATTTTATCCGTAGCCAAAGCATGCCCCGGCTTCTTACAGACCTTATCATGCCTTCCCTTCAGAAGGAAATAAGGCACTCTTTCCTCCTGAGCAATGGTTAGCTCTGCAGTAACCCCAGTCGCCGTGTCAGTATGTTCTCCGCAAAGAACAACTACGACATCGCATCCTTTAATTCTACGACGTGCATTCTCCTTCCACTTGTAGTCTATGGTTTCTTTTATGGACATGTCCATAATTTCAAACGGACTGTCCGGATTCTTCGCTTGACCAACAAGGCATTCCTTTATTTCCTTGTCATGATCATAATCAAAACTGATAAAAGTTCTTTTTCTCATCATGAGAAACTCCTTTTGGGTGAATGTTTTGGTTAACAATGGAGTTCCCCACATTCACCACTAAGGTTCTCCATACACTCAAATTTTTATCGACCCATACTTAATCGTTGTTTCAGATTGAAATAAAAGTCTTCAGTCGTCGGGATTACACTCTTACTGAACATTCCTGACTCATTAGCCATTTTCATTCTTCTTTCATGCATCTTACGTTCCTCAACATAAAACCTAAGCTGCTCCAAATACTTAATGCGAGGCCAAAAATCAAGATACTCAGGCAAAGCCACATTCTGCGTAAGATAAGTTACCGTTGGTAAATCTTTGTGAGCGGCCATGCCGATTTCAAAAGGAACCCAACTGGATTGATACGTTCTCATCGACATGACGACCAACAAATCTGTACACTGGTTCATTTCCGCTTTCAAATGAGCAGTCAATGCAGCTCCGTTACCAGTCAAAGTATTATCAAGAACATCCAAATACGCATTAACACGAAGCGCCTTGAGAAAACTTTCTACTTGACTAGCAATAGCAGAATCGTCTTGATAATGCGAAATGAATACCTTTAAGTCGTTTCTATACGAAATCATCAAACATGCCCCTTATTTACTAAGTTCCAATAATGTTTGCCCAACGCAGTCAATCTGCAACTTTTGCTATCAATCGCCGCAAAATACATATGATTTCTATCGGCAGGCTCTCCAAAAGGAACAAGCAAATTCACACGATTAAAATGCTGAAGAACCTTAAACTTATCCGTATTTTCTTGTCTAGGACAATCGGACAATGGTTCATATGAAGGATCCAACGGATAATCATAATCCGGATTTGGGAAGAGTTTCGTCAACTGACGAAGCTCATTCATTTCCAATGGCGACTTCGCCTTACGCAAAGACACAAAATTTTTAACATTTGTCTTAAATACCGGACGCTGTTCCCAAGGACCCAAAGTCTGATCAATCAACGCATACGCACTGCCGGGAGTAACATCACCGACAAGATTTGCGGCCGCTCCATTTAAAGCATCAATTAAAAGGCTAGTATACACACCATAGCCACCGTATTCATCAGCATTCTGCTCTGCAGTTGAACCTGCGAGAATAGTTACCCCCTCATTAAGTATAGCAGAATTTTGCAAATTCGCGACATTCCCCATCTTACCAGCATGACAGCAATCAAGTATGATTACACGACTTTTGGCCGGTGAATTATTGGCGAAATTCAACACATCATCCATGGAAAGCCCTTCATCGCCCGCGCCAACATCAGACGTCACTAAGTAACCACCAGTTGAATCAACATAGCCATGGGAAGCGACATAAAGCAGGGCCACCTCAGAATCGTCACTAAACAGTTTCTCAACAGCATCCTTTAGTTTACGTCGCGTTATACGAGTTTTCTCGTCATTTGCCAACATTGTTTTTACGGCAAAATTTACAGAGCCATCCTCATTTCGACTCAAAACTGACTGCATGCGCTTAGCATCGTTAACGCATCCACGCAAATGACACCCTGCATCATAGTAATCTATACCAACAATCAAAGCCTTACGGTTGCAATTCATGATTCCTCCTTATTTAAGAATTTTGATTGGTAAACTAAACCTGTTTGCTTAGGCAGTCCCAACAAGCAATTTCCATGCCAATAATCAAAAATACCGAATTTGCACTTTTTCGGCTCCCTAAGCAGGAACTTTCGCCCTCACAACGTTTCAATACTGAACAAAAAAGCAAATATTGTCTCATTTTGAAACTTTTTCTCACTTTTCAAAATAAAACCTTGCTTTTTTCGCAGAAATAATGTAAATTTTGAGAAAATCTCTCAAAATTCAAGGACGCAAAACAATGCTTTTATCATTTACCGTTGGCAATTTTCGCTCTTTTAAAGAAAACAAGACATTCTCCATGAGAGCCGCCTCTATCCAGGAACTCAAGGAGTTTGTCCGCGAAGATTGTGGTGAAAGCATTCTGCCTGTTACAGCAATTTACGGAGCCAACTCAAGCGGCAAAAGCAACCTTCTTACAGCAATGTTGGCGATGAGAAGTGTATTATTGTCTTCTATAAAAACGAATCCCACAGAACCGCTCAACACCGACATATTTAAACTAGACGAAGCATATTCTCAAAAGCCCACTCATTTTGAAGTTGTATGCACCATAGAATCAAAAATATACCGTTACGGTTTTGAATATAACGAGAAAAAAATAACGAAAGAATGGCTATATGACGCTACCAAAGGAAAAGAAAAACTGCTCTTCACTCGCAACGAAAACGGAATAGGAGTAGATGATAAATTTGCGGAAGGCAACGGCAAAGAAGAAATAACCGCAGACAATAAACTATTTCTTTCAGTGGTCGCAAATTTTAATGGGAAAATATCTTATTCCGTCATGAATTGGTTCCAACACTTCAATATTATTTCCGGAATAAACGATGAAGATTTTAAATTGTTTTCCATCGACTACATCACAAAAGACTCGCCCGAAGCAATCAAGGCGAAAAGTTTCTTAGAGAGCATGGATTTAGGATTCTCAAGTTTGAAAAAAACAGAAATAAACTTCGAAGACACTCTTCCTCCTGATTTCCCAGAAGATTTAAAAAAAGACTTGTTAAAAAAATATCCAAATTCAAAAACTCCTTTCTTAAAATCTGGACACATGTTCCATTCAAACGACGGTTCTGTTACAGAACAATTTTTCTCCGTTGAAGAAATGGAATCTGAAGGAACGAAGAAAATTCTCAATATGTCAGGTCCCATCATAGATTCTTTAACAAATGGCCAAACTCTCGTTATTGACGAACTTGACGCAAAGTTACACCCGTTACTAACAAGAAAAATCATTGAAACATTCAATTCACCAGAAACCAATCCAAACAAAGCACAACTGATTTTTGCCACACACGATACAAATCTTCTAAGCAACAAAATATTACGACGTGACCAAATCTGGTTTGCAGAAAAAGACAGAAATGACGAGTCAACAGACATTTATCCGCTAAGCGATATCAGAGAACAGAACGGCGACAAAATCCGCAACGATCGAGTTTACGAAAAAGATTACATAAATGGAAAATATGGTGCAATCCCTTTCTTAAGGAGTTAGAATGAAAAAACTCTCGTTAGAAGAAATTGCACAAGAAGAAGAACTACACGCACAACGAATTGAGAAGGAATCGCAACCCAAAGAGCGATTCGTAAAGCTCACGTTTTTGATTGCAACCGAAGGCACAGAGACAGAGCCGAATTATTTCAATGCACTCAAAACGGAACTCGAAAAATCGAACCGATTCAACATCGACATTTCCGTGCAGGGCAAAGGAAAATCGACGACAGCACTAGTCAGCAAAGTTCATCGCCAGATAAAATACAACCATCAGGAATACGACCGCGTCTGGGTCGTGTTCGACAGAGATGAATTTCCTGATTTTGACGAAGCTATCCGACAAGCAGCAGAATACAACATTAATTGTGCCTGGTCAAACGAAAGTTTTGAACTTTGGTTATTGCTGCATTTCAAAGATATTTCTGAACGCACAAGCCGCAAAGACCTTTGTGATTTGCTAGAAGAAGCCATCCGCAATGAATTGCACAAAACCGACTCGAATGCCCTTTATGACTATTCCAAAGGCGACGAGAAAATCTACGAGCATGTAACAACACTCGGCAACGAAGCGGATGCCTTCGCAAGAGCAGAAGTCCTTAGGAATAATTTCAAGGATTCTACAAATACTCCAAGTTCACAAAATCCTTGTACGCTCGTCGATAAACTTGTTCTTGAATTGAGAAATCCGGAACTAACGGCTGAGAAAGTTCGAGAAAAAGAAAAGAACGAAAATTCAAGCCACTAAAAGGTGAACAAAATGCTTTTAGATAACGATCCTCTCGGCATACGCAGCATCGACATCAAATACGAAGGTTCGACTAAAGCGACCCAGTATTGCATTGATGATTTTATGAAGCGTCTTTATGGCAGCCGCAAAATTACGGACATGACCATTTTGACTTGCGAAAAATATCACGCCCTAATGCTATGCTTTGAAAATCGGGACCTCGTTGTCTTTATCAAAAGCGGACTGACTTCGGGTTATTCTGGCGAAGGCCCCAATGGAACATCTCTTATTATCCGCCTTGCCGAAGAAGCAGGAATTACTATTAAAGAACTGAACGCAGCACCTTCGCTATTCAAGAGAATCAATTCTTCTCTCGCTACAGTAAAAGATGTAGAATTCATAAAAAAGAACAGCAAGGAAAGTCTTGATTACGACCGTCTTTGCCTAAAGAATGTCAATAAAGAATATGTCCAACAAGCAAAGGACTCCTTCAAGAAAAACAAGGACATCATTTTCGTTAGGGCTGAAGATGAAAAGACAAAAGACTCTGTTGAGATTGACAGGGCCAAGGCATTAAAAATGCTGCAAGAAATTCACGAAGCCGTTGTTAAGTCAAAGAAAACAAGTCTTTTAACAAAAATGATGATAGGGGCAAAAATAATATCAATAATAAAAGAACTCTATGATTTAACAGATTTTATTCAACAATAACTTATTTTTAACGGCTTTTTATGAAAATCTTAAATCTCTGTACATTAGCTGGTTTCCCTCCTTTTTTCTTTGAAGAGATGGAAAAACATACAGAATTACTGTTGAACACTGAATTTGATGATGAATTGGTTGAGAATCCAGTCTTTCAAGATTTGATTGATAGAATAACAGATTTCTCCAAAGACTGTAAAATCATTGGCTACCACTACACTAGAGCCGATAAAGACGATATTCTAAAAGGCGGTCTGAAATCAAGAACTGGTCAAGAAATCAGGGAAACTTTTTTATCCCGTTATGGGAAATTATTTACACCTAAAGAACTAGACATAATCAAAAATGCGTGGAAAACCTACTTTAACAAGAATATGATTTCTTGCCGAGATTATCGGATATTTTTTAACCTAACCACTACAGCCCTTTTTGACAGTGGTGCAGAGCCATTATTGCAATATTATGGTGGGGAACAAGTTTATATGCCTTTAAAAGGTTTCCCTTCTATCGCAAAGAAGATCCAAAATATAGGTTCTCCACTTCTAATCAAGGCAACTTTAAATCCTAGCCAATTAAAACTTTTTGATTATGAAGACATAGCTAAAGTTGCGATATCGTCATATCACCGTTTACTGCGTCCAGACGCATCGCAATGTGACCGCGACATCTATCAGCAGAAACCTATTTTACCTAGTCAAATAGAGATTGTTGATATAAAGAACCTGCTATCCCAAAGACGATAAACTAACCCCAACCAACAATCAAAAAAATAACAAATTATGTTTTTTTATTCAAACATATTTTATTCATCCATTCTCTTCTTTTAATTGAATTTAGTATTTCGTCAACCTTTTGTTCGCGAAACTTAGCATAATCAGCGCCTTCACACAAACCTTTATCAACAGCTTTAGCGAATTCTCTTACTAAAAATTTCGTTTTTTCATTCCGCACCCATCTCCGTAAATCCCGATGTCCTTGATAAGCTTCCTTAAGCATCGCCGATTTTATAGAAAATATGGATAATTTGAAATCAATATTAACAGACGATGGAGAAATTCTAAACAGGAAATTGTTCGGTTTGAGCGGATTTTCATATTTCCCAACGGGGTCTAATTGCGCACCAATATGCGTTGTTCTAAATAGGGAATACTTCTCACAAGCAACATTGTCGTTTTTTAAATAAATATTCTTTTCCGCATTCATAAATTGTAATCGATTCAGTTGCTCAATATCCTTGGGCGATCTTAAGCCGATGACATTTTTCCCAGCAAACTTATAAGCATCATAATCATAAAAACAAATCACTCTTCTTGGAGATAACGGGAAATATATTTGAAGTCCCCTAGAAGCCATTCCATTGCAATTATACTTAACATGCTCTTCTAAAAGAGGATTTTGAAATACGATTGGATTATCCGAAAGAACAAAATCTTCTTTCGTTTCATTTTCTAAAATAACACATTCTAAATCCATCAGCAAAGGCTGTTGCAAAACCCCAAATTTAAGGACATATCGAGGAAAATCTTTATCCGTTTCAATCTTGACTTGATCCAGAGGCACGTTTAATTTATTTACCTCGATGCATAGTTTGGCAAGAGTTCCATAGGTTTCTTTACCAAATTGCTCCACAACATCCATCATCTTTTTTGTGCGCATATATTGCACAGCTACAAACATGGAAAGCAAATAGAAGTCTTCGTTGGAAATTCGTTCTTTAGAGCTCCTTTCTAAACATTTTTTAAATGTTAATGAAAAAGCAGTCTCCATCCCTCCTAACGCCTTTTCAAGAGTGCCGTCCTCTCCATAAAAATAATCTTTAGAACATTGATATTTCAATTTGGCATGCGAGATTACCTTTCCCGAAGACAGGTTAAATGTTCGAATTCCATGACCATCTTCAGAAAAGTTCCGCAAGTAAAACTGCGGAACATAATGCTGATTTTTGGTTTGAGATTTCTTTTGCATGAAAACGGCCCGATCTATCACCACACCTTAAAACTACATTCATTATTTGGGAATATAATAATAGAAAGCAGATTTTTTATAAAAAAACGGGACCAAGCGCGAGAACGCCTAGCCCATTACAAAAGGAATGGATTCAAGATGAGTAAAATCAATCCATCTTGATTTTTATTTTTCCATACTCGAGCGTTTTGCAAATCTGTTCAATCAATTCATCATAAAAATAAACGCTTATCTTATTCGAGTCCATCACAAGGCTATCTTTTCTCCATTTTAACCTTTCCAATAATTTTTTATTCGCATGCTTTTTCCAACCAGCAACAACAATATATTTTATTTCAGGACTTTCACATTCAAACAAGTTTCTAAATTTCCCCGTTTGTTTTGCATCATGAACATAATACATCCAATCATAAAGTTGACCACAACCATGTTCAAGAATCTCACCCCATTCATATGAGGTATCTTTTCCCTCGTTTTTCACTTTGAAAACGGCTTCTTTTACAGCTGGTTCAAACTCTATCAACGCAATTTCGGATTCATCTTCATTTGCAATAGCAAAATCTACCTGGAAATCGCCAAAAGGCATTTCTCTAATCCATTTTGTTGCGGGTCCATATGAAAAAGTGAGCCAGCCCATGGCAGAAAGCAACATTGGATTATTCTCAAATATCTGCTGCGTACCTACACGTTCTTCATCTACACCTTTTTTCCCATAATATTTTTCTTGAATGTCGTCACAGTTACGAAAGAGTTTTTTAACAGTTTCTATTTGCGGTTTCAACATTTCTGTATCAAATTCAATTTTATTAAAATTCATTTGTCCCCCACTTTCTTTTTGTGCAGGATATTGTCAAATGAAATAGTCCTCCCTGATGTTGTATATATGAGAGTCATATCACCATAAGCAGCGCGACAAATCCTTCGGCCTTGTGTCACAGAAGTTTTTTGCAATTGCGACATTTTTTTCATCAAGCCAGCTTTGAGGGTTTCATCCATCATACTAATTTTTGCTCGAAAAGGTTCTTGAATCACACAATTAAGCATTTTTGATTTGGAAATTTGTGTACCCATTCTAGCCATTGGCGATTTGGACGCCACACTCTTTTTTCTTTTTATCATGTAGACCTCTTTTGTACAATAGAATATAACTTATTTTATGAATAAATGAAGCAAAAAAAATAGGAATTTAGTCGCGTAAAGACACTTGGCCGTTCATTAGGAGCGGGAGGAGTTTGTCGCGGAGGGCAGTGAGGCGAGTAACTTCTCGTTCGATTACGCCACGTTGTTCATAAATAGCAGAAACCTTTTCATTGAACGACTTCAAAATGTCTTCTGTCGGCCATGCAAATAGGGATTTATCAAAATGTCCATTTGTCAAGTTATTGATTCCTGTTCCGGAGCATGTTTGACGAATGTATTTGATGAATATCTCAGAATGCAGATAGCAATCAATGAAATACCTGGCCTCTTCATTGGGGGTAAATTTACTGCAGAATGCACCAAAAGAATGCGGCATATCATATAGGGCCACGGCAGACTTACCAACATGCTCTTTACTACCGCTAGACATTGCCATCACAATATCAAATTTGGAAATTTTCTGTTCTTCCGCAACTAAATCGGAGGAAACAAAAACATCATTACTATCAAATACAAATCTGCTTCCAGAAATATTGTTGCCTCTTAATATTTGAACCACATTGGGGTCCGTTTTACTTTTCTCGTCATCAGAACTGTAAGAAACGCCCCTCACGGATGTTGTCACATCGTTTACATTTTTCACTTCCCAGCCAGGAGGTATTTCCCTTTTGAGGGTGGGGTTGTAGGTCATGGGGCCGCCGGTGGTTTTGTAGGGGTGGCCGTTTTTGTCGGGGAAGTCGTATTGGACGAACCAGTAGTCGTATAGGCGTTTTGCCATTGCTTCGAGTTTCTGGTTCATCTTTTTGTTCAGGGCGATTTTGTCGTCTAATGCGGAAAGGACGGAAGCGATTTTCTTTTGGTCTTTTAATGAAGGCAGAAGTACTTCAAAGTTCTCCATATTTTCTTTCGTAATATGGATCATTGTGCTTCCATGAGTACTTCCCATAAATCCTTTCGTTTGATGATTTAGGAAATAATACAAAAAACTTTTGTCTACTAATGAATCATTTGGCTTAACTTTCCAAATATGGTAATGATAAATCGTTTTGGGACCATGCCATATATAGGGACCAAAAGTACAAGCCCACGAATACAGCAAATCACCTTCATTACAATATTTATCCTCTTCCAATTCCATATCCGAATAGTACCAATGATTACCATCAAATATGTTGCCAACTCTCAATACTTTATATTTACCACTATCAAGAAGTTCAGGCTGAGAATAAGCACGCCCATTTATAAACGTGCAAACATCACCCAATTTGTATTTAGTCAATTCCATATTCAAATTCACCTAGATTCTTCGACTACGCTTACGCTTCGCTCAGAATGACACTGTTTCTATAGGATACTCCCAGTCAGGCCGGGAATGACACCCTATCTCCATCTTCCTGCCTTTTTCTTCAAATAATTGACTTTCGCAAGATCCATCCTAGAAAAGCCAGGCGCACCAAATGGAATTATCCCTATTGCATCCAATTCAGCTTGAGCTTCTTCTCGTTCTCTTTTTGCCATTTCTTTTTTAGCCAATTCTTCTTTTTCTGCTTCGTATTTTCGTTGCTTTTTATAAATGACAATAGGAACAATGACTGCGGCTAATGCAGCAAAGAACGATAATAAACTAATACAAAGAGTTGCTATTTCCATAATAAACCTTTCCTAGATCCTTCGACTTCCCCTATCGCGCATTGCGCTCCAGGGTCCGTTCAGGATGACACTCGCTCTGTGGATCCTATCGCTGCGCTCCAGGATGACGCAGACTTAATTGAATTTCAAGTTGCTCAGTTGTTTCTGGATTTCCTTTTCGAGTTTGTGGCTTTCAGCGAACATGGCGGCGAGTTCTTCGGTGTCGGCTTTCATCTGGGCGTTGAATTCGTCGGCAGTAATGTCCACATAATCTATCTTGATGTCGAAATACTGGCCGGCGCTCAGGCTGTAGCCTTTTTCCTTGACTTCGCTGTAACTCACGACTACGCTAAAGTCCTCGACGGCTTTCGCCTTGCGGAAGGTGGTCACGATTTTCTCGATTTCGTCGTCTTCGAGGCGGACTTTCTTGAGGCCGTTCGCGTCCTTGTATTCCTTGCCGAGTTTGCTTGCGTCAACGAGGGTGACTTTGTCTTTGTCAGTCTTTTTGCGGGTCTTGTCGAAGAAGAGCACGCTCACGTTGGTGCCGGTGTTCGCGAATACGTTGCTCGGCATACTCACCACGCCATAGACGAAGTGTTCGTCAACGATGCGTTCCAAGATTTTGTGCTCGATGCCGGATTTCGCGGTGATGAACCCGGTGGGGATTACGATGGCGCCCTTGCCACCTGCCTTGATGCTGTTTACCACATGCTGGATAAAGCAGGTGTAGATGGCCATGCTCTCCTTTTTCTTGTTCGGGACTTTCGGCACGCCTGCCCAGAAGCGGGCATTCCATTTCTTCTCGATGTCGTCGCGGGTGTCGCTGAAGTCCATCTTGAAGGGCGGATTGCTCACCACGTAATCGAACTGCTTGAGGCTCTTGCCGTCGTCGCTCTTGTGGTAGGGTTCCAGGAGGGTGTCGCCCTGCACGGCGTGATCGAGGCTCGAAACGAGTCCGTTCAACAGCAGGTTCAACTTGAGCATTTTGTTACTGCGCTGCGAGATGTCTTGCGCAAAGATGGTGCAGCGGTCTTCGCCAATCTGGTGGCTGAGCGCCATGAGCAAGGTGCCGGTGCCTGCGCTGGGGTCGTAGCATTCTACGTTGTGCAGGTCGGCGTTGTCGCCCACCAAGAGGCGTGCCATGATTTTTGCGATGGCCTTGGGGGTGTAATATTCGGCGTACTTGCCGCCGCCTGCGGTGTTGTAGTCCTTGAGCAGGTATTCGAAGATGTCCGAGAAAAAGTCGTAGTGTTCGGCGAAGGCGTCTTCGAAGCTGAAGTTCACGAGTTTATCGACAAGGGCGCGGGCGAAGTTTGCACGCTGGGCGTCGTCGGTCACGAAGATGGTGAGCTTTTCGAAGATGGGAATTTTCGTTTCTTGCGCGGTCTTGGTGTAGAATACGTCCAGGTTGTCCTTCGCGATGGCGACCATGGTCTCGTCAAAGATGACGTCGAAATCGCCCTTGGCCTGCTTGTTCCAGAGGTTTGCAATCAGGTAGTCGGGCTTGAACACCGGGACTTCGGGCGGCAAGAAGAGGCTCACCTTTTCGCGGTCGGCCTTGGAGAGTTTCGCATATTCCTCTTCCCACTTTTCGGACTTCTTGAGAGCCTTCAAACAAGGGTCATTGATTTTCTTGAGTTCAAAGCCGAACTTGTCGGCCATAAACTTGTACAAAAACACCTGGGTGATAATCTTGTATTCGTTGCCGTCATTGCCCATGCCGTACGTTTGGCAAGTAGCCTTGAGAGAGTCGATAAGGGCAATGGTCTTGTCTTTGATGTTCATTTAATTTCCGTAGTAGGCGTTATACTGGTTAATATACTGCTTGGCGATGCGCTGCTGGATAAACAGGTAATCAGGCATTTCGGGCTTGATTTGCGGGAAGTGCGCGAGCCCGTCTGCGATTTCTTTCATCACGGTCTTGCCGAAGTAGGCGTCCTGCTTCAGGATGTCGTTGCGATCGAAAACCTTTGCGTCAATCGTTCCCTTGATAGTCAAGAGAGCCTGCACAATTTCTTCGTCGAACTTTGAGATAATCGGCGCCTGGTGCTTGGGTTCGCGGACCTTGTTCTCTTCGCGGATGCGCTTGTGGACGTAGGCGAATTTTGTATCACCATTGTACTTGCGCAAAAGGGCCTCGTTTGATTTGCGAAGTTCTTCAAGGCGTTTGAGGATGTCGTTCATCGCCTGGTTCTGCTCGTTATAAACGGCAAGATTTTCCGGGGTAAAGCCGTGCTTGTCAAAGATGCGCTTGAACTCCTGTTCCAATTCAACAAATACAGGGTCTTCGTGATCGAAGTTATCCAAGAATCCGCGGAGTGCGCGCTTGTATTTTTCACGCAGTTCCGTGCCGTTGTCAATGATTTTCAGTTCCTCAGTGCCAATGCAGCTAAAGTTGAACTCGATGTTCATCATGGCTTCGTTCACCGCAAACTGCGTGGCATCGCTATTACTCCAAGCTTCTTTCTGGTTGATGATAGCAATACGATGATTCACTTCTGAAAGCATGAGCGGCAACTTTTCGATATTCAGCTTTTCAAAGTCCTTTTTAAGGGCCTCGTCACCGAAAGTTCGCACAAGGTTCATCGCGTCCTTGGCGAGTTCCAACGCCTTGCGGAGTTCAATCAAAACCTTTTTGTCTTCAAGGCTAGAAATCTCTGTAGAGAAAACTTCTGCGTTGTCGGTGGTATAACTGAACAACGCCTGACGCGCAAGCTTCATCTGGTCGATAAGAGCATCCTTGTCTTCCATAACCTGACTGTACATGTCGGGCAACTTATCATCCGGATCCGTCTCGTCACTATCGTCATTGTAGCGATTCAGTTCTCGCAAATAGGCGGCATTGGTTTCGTCAAAATTCTGCTTAATGTCGGCAAAGTCTATCAAGAAACCGCGTTTCATGTTCTTATACGGGCGATTTACGCGGGTAATAGCCTGCAACAAGTTATGGTCTTTGATTTTGCGGCCGAAATACAAGCGCTTTAGGCGGGGAGCATCAAAACCCGTCAGCAACATATTGAAGACAATCAATATGTCTATGGTGTAATTCTTCTTAAAATCACCGATAATCTTCTTGCGGGTTTCCTTGTCATCGCTATCGAAGAGAATCAGGCCAGCTTTCAGATTTATTTTCTGGGTGCGGGATTCGTTCAACTCGTCTTGTATATCGTTGAAATGGGCAAACAAGGCTCGAGCCTGCTCCGAGGTCTCGCAAATAATCATACCACCCAAATCGTTATCGCCCTGAATCGCACGGAATTTTACCAAATCGTCGATAATGTAGCGGAGCAAAGCCTTCACGTAGGCAGGATGCTCAATAATCTGGTTCTTGGAAACGGAACCTTTCTCAACCAGTTTCTGAACGTTTTCAAAAGCCTCATTCAGTTTTTTGCGATAACTGGTCTCGATATCTTCACGAATGATTTTGAGCGTATAGCCGTCTTGAATGGAACGGTCATAATAGTAGGTATGGAAATAATCGCCAAAGACCTTGCAGCTCGCTTTTTCGCTACCGATAAGCGGAGTACCGGTAAGTGCAATCTTGATGGCGTTCTTGTCGGCGTTGAAAAGGTTCGAAAGGAAACATCCACCCGGTTTGTAGCCGCGATGAGCCTCGTCCATGATGAACACTCGCTGCAAATCTGTGGCATAATTAGGGAGATCTACCTTCTCGGTGTCATCTTCAAACTTCTGAATGTTCACCACCGTAATTTCATCGACGCCGGAATTGCCCTGCAAAGCCTGATTCTTGCGGAACTGATCCATAAGTTCCGAACGGGAATTTGCAGTTGTCACCTTGAGGCCGCGATTTCCAAGTTCTTCTGTCGCCTGTTCCAACAAATCCAAACGGTCCACAATAAAGTAGAACTTAGCCACCTTATTCTGACTAGCGTAATAATCCTTGAGGACTTTGCTCAAGTGGAACGAAAGCGCAGTTTTGCCCGAGCCCTGAGTATGCCACACCACGCCAGACTTGACTCCCGCCGCCAACTTCTCACGAATGGCAAGTGCCGCAAACATCTGCTGGTAACGCATGATGTGCTTTTCGTCTTTCGTAATAATGGAACCGTCTTCCGCTTCTTTTTCTTCGTGGACGTAGGCGATGCCGTACTTGAGTAAAAAGAGCAAACGTTCCGGGCTCACCATCGAAGTAAGCACACGATTTGTCGGCGTATTGATATCACGATTGGTTTGATATTCCGCATTCTGGCTCAAAACAGGAACATTGAAATCCATCAAGATGCGTTTTTCAACATCGGCATCAATCGGAGCATAAGGATAGTTCTTGTTGAACGGCGCAATTTTTGCACGTGCGGGATTATCTTCCCTAAAGCAGTTGAACTTGGCCTGATTTCTGGCTGCGGTGCAGTAGAAAACTCCCTCAATAGGAACGATGCCACCCATGGCGTCGTATTCCATATTGTTCGAGAAAATCATCAACTGCGTAATGTTGATGAATCTGCGGAACTTCTTGTTCGGGAAACGGATTTCGTTCATCCGCTTGCTCTCGGCAACCATACCACCCGCATTGTTCGGCTTCTTGACTTCAATAAAGACCAGAGGAAGGCCGTTAATAAAAAGCGTGATGTCAGGGCGGAATTCGTCTTCGCCGTTCTTGCAGGTAAATTCAGCAGTGCAATGATATGTGTTATTTTCGGGATGTTCGAAATCCACCAAGCGCACCGGAGAGACCGAAATCAAGCGCTTGTAGAACTGACGACCCAAATCATCGTCATCCAGTTCCTTGCGAATTTCGGAAAGAACATTCTCCGCCGACAGCTTTGTGCCTGGGTTCAATTTTTTGAACTGAGCCTCAAAAATATTTTTCAAGATATTGGTTTCAGGATCATAAATGGCTGTCGCCCCTATGGGAATCTTGCCATAATATGTATAGCCGATACGAGTCAAATGAACAAGTGCAGTGAGCTGCACTCGCGTTGCCTCAGTAAAACCGTTCTTCGCCATACATATTCCTTTGTTTACACCACTAAAACCGCCATTGCATACAATGGCACTTAGCACAAATATATATTTCCATTTTGACATTTAAGTGTCAAATGCAAAAAATACCACTAACCTCTTGACACGCCCACAAAACTAGTGTACATTTGTGTATATGAATGAAATTTTGCTGTACAAAACGGATAATGCAGAAGTAAAAGTCGAAATTCTGCTGCAAAACGAGAATCTTTGGCTGACACAGGCCAAAATGGCCGATTTATTCGATGTGCAAAAAGCGGCCATATCCAAGCATCTCAAGAACATCTTCGCAGAGGGCGAGTTGCAAGAGTCTTCAGTTGTTTCCAAAATGGAAACAACTGCCGCCGATGGCAAAAATTACAATACAAACATCTACAATCTCGATGCCATCATTGCGGTCGGTTATCGCATCAATTCCAAGAAAGCCACGATGTTCCGCATTTGGGCAACACAGGTTCTAAAGGAATATATCGTCAAAGGCTTCGCCATGAACGACGAACGCCTGAAAAATCCCATAAATTTCTTTGGCAAGGACTACTTCGAAGAACAGCTTGAACGTATCCGAGAAATCCGAGCCAGTGAACGCCGCTTTTATCAAAAAATAACGGATATTTATGCCCGATGCAGTGCAGATTACAATCTAAACAGCCAAATCACACAAGATTTTTTCGCGACTGTACAGAACAAATTGCATTACGCCGTCACGCATCAAACTGCAGCAGAAATCATTTATTCACGAGCCGACAGTAAAAAGGTAAACATGGGGCTCACGACATGGAAAAACGCCCCCGACGGCGACATCCGCAAGCCTGATGTTTCTATAGCCAAGAATTATCTTTCGCAAGAGGAAATCAAAAATTTAAACGAAATAGTCACCATGTACCTCGACTACGCGGAACGCCAAGCAAAACGAGGTCAAGTGATGTACATGAAGGATTGGGTAGAAAAGCTCAATGCATTCCTCCAGTTTAACGAAGAAGATATTCTGCAAGACAAAGGCAACGTCACACACGAAATTGCAAAAGCCTTTGCCGAAGGCGAATTTGATAAATACCGAGTGATTCGCGATGCCACATACAAGAGCGACTTCGACAAACTGATGGAAGCAACGGCTCAATACTGTGCTTAATAAAACATAATCAACAACAAATATTGCGCTTTTTCTCGCCTGTAGCGCAAGGAGGTTATATGTATCAAACCACACACGGCCCCGTCACCGACGCTCAAGCCGCAGAAATTGACGAACTCAATCACAAAATCTGGAAAAACTTCTGGGATATTCCCCGCGAAAAGCGGACCCAAGCCGATTGGGAAAAACTGCTTGATATACAATTTTTGATTAAAAAACAGCCATAGTCCTCCCCCATTGCTTCGTCTCACAAATAAGACTATATTTAGTATCAAATTCAGTCCTTCAGCAAAGAAAGGGGAAACATGTCTACAATCAAAAACATCAAGCCTATTTCGTACATCAAGGCTAATGCTGCAAAAGTTTTGGACCATGTATGCGAATCACATGCCCCTTACATTGTAACGCAGAATGGAGAGGCTCGCGGAGTAATTCTCGACGTTGACACCTACCAAAAAATGCAGGACGGGCTAAAGCTTTTCAAGCTGTTTGCACAGAGCGAAGGCGAGGTTGCCCGCGGGCGAGTCATCCACCAGAAAGACCTATTCGATTCTCTGGAGAGCGAACTGAATGCCAAGTAAGAAGTATCTAGTTGTATGGTCTGAATCGGCAGCATTCGATCTCAAGTCTATCATCTCGTTCATTGCAGTGGACAGCATGCAAAATGCACGCGAAACTTTCGCAAAAATCAAGAAGGAATGTCTGCTTCTTGAGCGGTTCCCTGATTTGGGCAAAATTCCTGTTGAGCTAGAGGCGTTACAGATTGGTGGCTACCGCGAATTATCCATCAATCCCTGGAGAATCTTTTACCGCAAGCAAGCGAATCAAATTGTAATTCTCGCAGTTGTCGATTCGAGGCGGGACCTCGAAGATGCCCTTTGGAATCGCCTGATGCGATAAAAAAATCCCAGCGCAATGGCTGGGACGATAATCGCTTCGCAAGGAGATTTCCCGCTTTTACTTCTGCAAATTCAAGCTAGCATTAGCAGCGCCGTACAAGCTAATGCTGTAATCCTTGATGAGGTACACCGGGATCTTGTTCAAGAGCGGGCGGATGTTCGGATTGTAGTTCTTTTCGAACCAGGTCATGAACAAGTTATCGCGTTCGAGCCAGCGGAGGTCCTTCTGCACCGTTCCACCGGCGAGGTAGAAACCGCCGAGCGGGAGGAACAACGTGCAAGCGTCGCTGGCGAAGCGGGCAAGCATCTTCACGAACATGCGCATCATTTCGGCAGCGACCGGATCGGTATCGCTTGCGCGGCTGATGTACTTCGGACGGTCATGCCAGTCGGTTTCTTCAATCTTCTTGAAGGCTTCGTTCTGCGGAACGCCCTTCGTGTCGCGCCACCATTCATAGAGGTGAGCAAGGCCCATGCCGGAGACGAGCGGTTCAACGCCCGGCACTGTACCGATGCGCTTTTCCATGTAGTCGCGGAAGTCCTGGGATTCCTTGTCGAACGGGGCGAACGTGGAGTGGCCACCTTCGGAGCATGCCGGGATGTACTTTTCGCCGTCAAATGCGAGGAAGCCAACGCCCATGCCGGTACCCGGGCCAATCACGGCCTTGGTTGCCTTCTGCGGCTTCGGTTCGCTACCGTCGGTATGCTTGAACTTGAGAATCTGATTCGGGTCATCGACATCGAGTGTCGGGATGCCATAGCTAATGGCCATAAAGTCGTTAATCACGAGCGTCGGGATGCCGGTTGCATTCGTGATGGCATCGCCATCAACGCACCACGGGAGGTTCGTCATGACGCACTTGTTGTTGGCAACGGGGCCTGCAGCACTGATGCAAATGTGGGACGGTTTCAAATCGGCGCGGTTTTCGACAGCAGCCTTGAGCGTTTCGCGAATCGGAGTGTCGAGACCTTCAATGCACTGGCTCGGGCAAACGGTTTCGAGAATGAGCGTAAATTTGCCATCCTTGTAGCCCACAAGACCAAGATTCGTATTCGTACCACCGATATCACCCGCCAAAACAAGACGGTCAAACTTTGCATCGGGATTAAGCCATTTAATTTCCATAATTAAAACTCCGTGATTTTCTGCTTGAATATAATAAAAACAACTGTTTCAATCGGCTCAAAAAATATACATTAAGCCCATAGGGACCTATTTATATTGGGTAGGTCAAAAATTCACTTTAATCAGAAAGAGATCATGCGCGCTATTCTTGCACTCTTTTATTACATCGTCGTTTTCACTATCATGGTT
>CAMUYW010000029.1 GCA_947165045.1 uncultured Fibrobacter sp.
ATGCGGGAGGGAACCCAGCTCGGAGTTGCGAAGGCCGCACGGTTCCCTCCCTGCACCCTCCCTTTCCTTGGCCGACGCTTTTTTTATTTTCATAGGATTGGTCAAATGGTTAAATATTGTCTTTGCTTAGCATTGGTCTTTGCGGCTTGTTCTTCTGCGACAACTTCTGCTGAAGAAATTCCTTCAAACGGCGCTAGTGAAAAAACTACCTCTATGAAACTCAAAATTCATGTAAACGATACGACTTTTACGGCGACACTTGCCGACAATTCCTCGGCGGAAGCTTTTGCGGAGTATCTGTCGCAGGGCGATTTGACGCTCGATATGCATGACTACGGAAGTTTCGAGAAGGTGGCGGATTTGCCGCGTAGTTTCCCGCGGAATGATACGCAGATCGATACCGATGCGGGCGACATCATCTTGTATCAAGGAAAATCTATTACCATTTATTACGACAAGAATTCCTGGAACTTTACCCGTCTCGGAAAAATTGACAATGTGGATAAGATTCGCTTAAAACAAATCCTCGGCGATGGCCACGCAACCGTCACGTTCTCGGTAAAATGAAAACGAAACCCCGGCCAACGAATGGCTGGGGCTTTTTTTATTTTCGAATCATATCTTTGAGCGATATTTCGGGATGGTGGTATTGCCACGACTTCTCGACGCTTGTTTTCCCTAGTTGCATGGCTTGATGCGGGCAGAAATGGACGCAGGCGAGACATGTCGTGCAATTGTCTCCTGTCACGGCGATGGGCTTTGCTCCTTCTCGTTCTTGCATGGTGATGTTTTCGACGGGGCATACGCGTGCACATGTTCCGCATCCGATACATTTGTCTGGATTAGCGGCTGGCTTGAATGCCTTTATCATCTTTTGTCCGAACGATGTGTTTATCGAAATCCAGCCTAGCAGGCTCCATCCGCCATAGTGAATCGCGCTTCTGTTGTTCTTGATGTCGTCGATAATGCGTTCCAGTCGGCTCGCGTATTTTGTGAATTTCCAAATTTGCTTGTTCGGGTTGCGTTTGTAAGCGATTCCAGCGCTGTCCGGTACGCGAATCTTGTCGCAGAAGGCAACTTTTGCGCCCATCTGCTTGAACACATGGCGTGCAAACCAAGAAGAAATTCCTACTTGTGCACCGCAGTCTATCACGACGAAAATGTAGGCTTGCAGATTCACGCGAAGCTTGGGCAACAATTTTTGCACGGCGGGGGGCGGGGCAAAATCGTAGGATGGGTAAACGAGTCCTATACGGGCTTCGCCGCTCAAATCCAGCTTGACGGCTTCCATCAGCGGAATCACTTGATCGTTTGTCGCTTCTGCAATTTTACGTGCAATCGCGAGACTGTTGCCCGTGCCCGAGAAATAGATAACCATGTTGCCCTCTCATGTGTTTTGGTTTTCTTTGTGAACGTTTGCTGTTTTTACTTCAAGTGGTGTTTTCCGGTGATTTCGGAGACTTCAATCTTGACGACAGCGGTGTGGGCGAGGGCCATGGCGCTGTAGGCAATGGTCTTTATGCCAAAAGGAATCTTGTAGCCGTTGTGGAACATGATGGTGTCAAGCCCGGCGGTGCGTTCTTTTGAATCATCTACGAGCGAGGCGGTTCCGAATCCGATGACGCTTTCGTAGAAGCATGTCCACTTGCAGGCGTCTGCGTTCGCGTCTTGTGGGCCGCTTGCTTCGACGGACGTTTCTGCGCAAAAACTCACTTGCGGGTTCACTTTGATGGCATCGAGCTTTTTGCCTTCGCCTGCTCCATGGAAATAGAGCGTGAGTTTCTTTTGGCCTTCGCTTTCACGGACGGCAAAACCGAAATTAACTGGCACGGCGTAAGGCTTCCCGTCGCTGATTAAAGCCAGATGCAGAACTTTGCATCGGCTGAGTACATCGATGATTTCGTCGAATTCCTTGATTTCGCGGTCTTTGCGGCGCATAATGTGTCAATATACAATTTTTCTGATGCGTTAGGGATGGAAGCCCGTAAGGGTTCGGACTCGCGAAGCGAGGCTGAACGGACGGCGAGCTCAGGGCTGGCTCCCTGTGTGTTTCGCGAGCCGATAACGCAACAGCCCGACCCGGCGCCATTTGAGCTGCTTTTGTAACATGCGCCGGGGAACGCCCGATAGTTTATGCTTTTAAGGCATAGATAGCTATAATAAATAAGTATTTGTTATTTGGGGCGTTTGAATTTATATTGTAAATGCACTGGATCCTTCGACTACGCTGTGCTTCGCTCAGGATGACACGTAGAAAGGGGATGACATCTTGGGAGCGGAGGGCCCGTATGAAAAAACTTATCCTCATCCTTTTAACTGTTCTCATGGGAGTCTCTATGGCTGCTGAAAAGAAAATCTTGGTCGCGTACTATTCCCGTGTCGACGAAAACTACGGCGTGGGCGAAATCACTAAGGGCAATACCGAAATCGTTGCCGAGATGATTGCGAAAAAGACGGGCGGCACACTCTTACATGTGGAACCGGCCAAGGAATACCCTAAGAAGTATGACGACTGCATCAACGTGGCGAAAAAGGAACTCGCCCAGGATGCGCGTCCGGCGATCAAGCCGGTGAACATGAACCCCGAGGAGTTCGACGAAATCTACATCGGTTATCCGGTGTGGTGGGGCGAGATGCCCATGCCGATGTTCACGTTCCTCGAAAAATACAATTTGAAGGGAAAGACGATTCACCCGTTCGTGACGCACGAGGGTAGCGGGCTTTCTGGCGTGCAGCGTCTCAAGAAGGTAACGGGCGCGAATGTGACGGCTGGCCTTGCCATTTACGGGCATGTCGCGCAGAATGAACGCGAGAAAGCTCAGAAAGAAGTGGACAAGTGGGTGAAATAACTTGCTGCGGGAAAATGATGCGTCTTGAAATTCCGCTGACAATCCTTTCACTGGTGCTGATGGGAGGGAACATGTTCTTCCCGTGGGCTCCTGCGCACGAGATTATCGGCGTGTTGCTGATTGTCGTGTGGGCGGTGCATGTGTATGCAAACCGGCGCTGGTTCAAGGCGATATTTTGTGGGCGGTACAATCCGTATCGCATCGTGCAGACGGTCGTAAATTGCGTAATGCTCGTTTGCGCCTTGTTCCTCGCGATAAGCGGCGTGATGCTTTCGAATCATGTGTTCGCATTTCTCGGAATTGAATCGGGAGCGAGTTTTGCCCGGACGGCGCACTTGCTCGCCTCGCACTGGTATTTCGTATTTATCGCGCTGCACATTGGGCTGCACGTGAATGTGATTTTTAGCCGATTGGGGATTGCTCGGTTCATTGCCGGTGCGAGCGGCGCGGCATCTAGTTCGCGTGGGGTGGTTGTTGTCTCGCGGATCGCTGTCGCGCTAGCCAGTGCTTACGGCGTGTATGCTTTTATCGAACGAGGCCTCTGGAAATACTTGACGCTCCAGCAGCCGTTCTTCTTTATGGACATGGAACGCGGCTACGTGTTGTTCTTCGTCGATTATATTGCAATGATCGTGGCGTTTGCCGTTGCGATTATTTTTATTTCCAGTTTAATACGACTGCGGCAGCGAGGATAAGCGCGATGCCTGTTCCGGAGAGTAGTGTTAACGCTTCGGAAAAACAGGTGATGCCGACAATCGTTGCGACCATGGGCTCGAGGGTCGCGAGAATCCCTGCTTTGCTGGCTTCTACCGTGCGGAGGCCCAGTGTGTAGAAGAGAAACGGAATTACTGCTGTGATGAGGGCCGTCAAGAAACAGAAGAGAATCAGGTTTGTTGAATTGCTTGCGGCTGAAAATTTCGTGAGCATGTCTGCTGGATTGCAGATGAACCAGGATCCGATTGCAGCGAGTAAGAATGTGTAAGTCGTGACGGTGTAGGGCGAGTATCTGCGCAGCGCGACCGTACCCAAGATGCTGTAGAGTCCGTAACCGATGCCGGAACCAAGGCCAATCAGCAATCCTTTTAGGGTGATTCCTTCGCCCGAAATTCCTGAAACTAGTACGCAGCCTGCAAATGCGAGCGCCAGCGCGACAAGCTTTTGGCCGTTCATCTTTTCGCGGAAGAATATGGCCGACATCAGCACAATCCAAATGGGCGATGTATACAGGAGTATCGCTGCGGTAGAAAGCGGCATGATGGTGATGGCCGTAAAGTAGCAAATCGTGAAGAACAGGATGCTACCGAAACCGAGTCCGAGAAATAGCGGAATGTCGCGCGGTAAAATCTTGAAGCCAGAACGGCTTTTGAAAAGCTGAATTGCGCTAAATGCCAATGCGGCGAGCGTGATTCGAATCGAAACAATTTGAATTGGACTGAAACCGTATTCGCTGAGCTTTCTCACGAAAATGCCCATGCTTCCCCAAAAGCAGGCGGCAATAATAATCAGAATCGGACCGAAATTTTTGTGAGAAATGTTGTTCATATTTCTTTAATTTCGCCTTGCTTTAAATCTCCAAGTTCGAAATTGCAGAACTTGATGCGGACGAGGCGCAAAACTTCGTAACCGAGGTGTGCGAGCATGCGGCGGATTTCGCGGTTCTTGCCTTCGTCCAAAGTAATTTCGAGCCAACTGTTCTTTTCGCCTTCGCTGTGGAACGTTGCACGCACGGCATGCATAAATTCTTCGGGTTCGCCAAAGACGCGTGGGGGCACGTTGAAGCCTTCTTCCATTTTGCGGAGATCTTCGGCGGTGGGGTGGCCCGCAACTTGTACACGATAAATTTTGGTGTGGGTTGGCTCCTTAACTGGATCCTTCGCTTTGCTCAGGATGACGTCTGCCCACTTCGTGTCATTCGTGAACAGCAAAAGTCCTTCGCTAGCGGCATCGAGGCGGCCAACGGGCGAAATGTGCGGCACCGGCTTTCCGGGAAACATTTTGCAGAACTGCTCGCGGAACAAATCCATTACGGTCGCGCGCCCTTTCTCGTCGCTTGCCGTCGTGACGTATCCACGCGGCTTGTTCATCATAAAGTAAACAAAATTGCTTGCGGTTACAGCCTTGCCGTCCACAAGAATCTTGTCGTTCTCGAATGCGGGTGCGTCCGGATCGCGCACGATTTTACCACGCAAAGAAACCCGGCCCTCGCGGACCAGGTTTTCTGCTTGGCTTCTGCTGCAAAAACCGCGCTTAGAAATCACACGGGCAACGCCGTGAGCTTTGGCGCTAGGCGCGGGCTTCGCGCAGTCTCTTTCTCGGTTTACTTGCCGAGATATGCCTTGATGTTTTCGAGGCATTTCTTGTTCTGAGCTTCGGTGCCCACGGTAATGCGGAGTACATCGCCCATAGCCGGCTGCGGACGGATGATGGTACCCTTGGACTGCAAGAACTTGAATGCGTCCATCGGATCCTTGAAACCGCTTACAGCGATGAAGTTGGAGTGGCTGTCAACGTAGGGAAGGCCGAGTTCCTTGAAACCGGCCTTGAGCTGTTCGAGGCCCTTCTTGTTGAGTTCGCGGACCTTGTTCACGTATTCCTGGTCGTCGATAGCGCCGATAGCAGCAGCCTGAGCGATGCTGTTGACGTTGAACGGTTCACGAACGCGGTTGATGAGGTTCACGATTTCCGGGCGGGTAATGCAGTAGCCTACGCGGAGGCCTGCGAGACCATAAATCTTGCTGAACGTACGGCAGCAGATGATGTTTCTGCCTTCGGCGATGCGGCTGTTGAAATCCGGAACAAGTTCCGGCGTATCTTCGATGAATTCCGTGTAAGCTTCGTCCATCACGAGAACGCAAGTTTCCGGAAGGCTGTCGGCGAAGTCCAAAATTTCCTTGGCGGTGAGGTCAGAACCGGTCGGGTTGTTCGGGTTAGCGAGGAACACGATGCGGGTCTTTTCGTTCACGGCGGCGCGCATGGCCTTGAGGTCGTAGTTATATGCCGGAGCTGGCATGTCGACTTCGATGATCTTTGCGTTCATGGCCATCGTGGCGAGCTTATAAACGGCAAAGCTGTGGTTACCCATGACGGCTTCCGTGCCGGGGCCGAGGAACACTTGGGCAATCATGTCCAAAAGTTCGTTACTGCCGTTACCCACAGCAATCTGGTCGCGGTTCACGCCGCGGAATTCAGCAATCTTTCCGATGAGGTCGTAAGAACCGCCATCCGGATAGAGGTTCACTTCTTCCAAAGCCTTGCGAGCTTCGGCCATGCCCTTCGGGCTCGGGCCAAACGGGTTTTCGTTGCTGGCGAGCTTGTCGATGTCTTTCGGATCAAGGCCGAATTCACGGGCGGTGTAGGCGATAGGTTTGCCGGTCACGTAGAGCGGCTGCTTCAAAATATGCTGTTGAGCGAGCTGATTAATATCCATTTAATGTTCTAGGTTTTAGGTTACAGGTTTTAGGAGCTTTGCATCTTGTGTTATGAACAGTCATTGCACTTCGTGCAGGACTCTTCGGCTCAGCCATGCCAAAATGCAAGCGTTTTGGCGCGGCATTCGCCTTGCATGTCATTCTCGACCGCAGGGAGGGAGTCCATTACGTTTCAATTGACGGTTTTTCAGGCGATGTTTATCTCCATTTTTTGCACTTAAATATAACTCATTCAACTTTTCTCGTTGGCATGGGCGCTGTGTTTGCCGCGAAATTACAAGCCTTGTTTGGCGTAGCGTTTGAATGGTGTAGTGTAAATACCGCGTAATAGTTTGTAAAGTTCATGTAAAGCCTGCACAAAACGTTTGAGAATTTATCTTTCTATGCATTGAATAAATCTGCTATACTTTTTATCTTAGTGTTGTAATGTAGGATGATATGATTTATATAGTTGAAGATGACGCTGAAATTCGGGAACTGGAGACGTACGCGCTCAAAAGCAGCGGCTTTGATGTCAAATCTTTTGATTGTGGAAAATCGCTTGATGAAGAAGTCAAAGTTTGCGTTCCGGATTTGTTCATTCTCGACATCATGTTGCCCGGCGAAGATGGTTTAAGCATTTTAAAACGTCTCCGTGCGCAGGAAAATACAAAGAATATTCCAGTTATCATGCTCACCGCTAAAAGTTCCGAACTGGATAAAGTGAAAGGGCTTGATTTGGGGGCCGATGATTACATTGCAAAACCTTTCGGCATTCTGGAATTTGTATCGCGAGTTCGAGCTTTGCTCCGTCGCTCGGGGTTGATGAAAACGGAATCCGAAGGAACAAAAATTTCGCTTGGTGAAGTTGTTCTTGATACGGCGACTCGTACTGTTACGGTAAATGGCGAAAATGTCGAATTGACGTACAAGGAATACGAACTTTTAAAATTGCTTTTGTCGCAACCGGGACTTGTTTTTTCTCGACAACAGATTCTGGAAAAAATTTGGGGCGTTGATTTTAATATGGACACGCGCACGGTTGATATGCATGTCAAAACGCTTCGACAAAAATTAGGTGACCAAGGCGCAATCATTCAAACGGTTCGTAACGTTGGGTACAAGGCGCAATGAAAGATAGAATCCGCTACAGCCTGATTTACATGGGTGTGCTTGCCGCTTTGTTTGCGGTCTGGTTCACTTCGCAGGTGTTTGAAGGCGAAATGGCGGAGCAACTCAAAATCCATTTGCGCGAAAAGTTGAGCTTAATCGAAACGGCTTATGCCAATGATGGACGTGCGGATATTCCGCAAATGTTAGCGCAATTTGCAAGTGGCAATTTGCGTATTACGCTTATTGATTCGACTGGTGCGATTCTCTACGATAGCGATGCCGAAGCTGGCAAAATGGAAAACCATTTCAATCGCGAAGAAGTGACGGATGCTTTTGCAAAAGGCTTTGGCGAGGATTTACGCTATTCCACAACGCTTCAGGCGAAGGCTTTCTTTTTTGCAAAACGCATGAAAGACGGGAATGTTTTGCGTCTTGGAACGCGGCAGGCGAACTTAAAGCAGGTGTATTCTAAAACGATTCCTTACCTTATGGCGTTGCTTGCCGCAATTGTTGTGGCGGCGATTCTTATTGCTATCGGACTTAGCCGTGTGTTTATCAGCCCGCTCAAAAAGCTGGTGGATCAGCTGGGAACGCCTGAGTGGATGAATATTGAAAACGTTTACAAAGAAATCGAACCGCTTGTAAATGTTATTCGCAAGCAAGACCTTGAATTGCAATTGACGATTGAACAACTTTCAAATGAAAAACAGAAAATTTCGCATTTGAAAGATGAATTTACGGCCAATGCTTCGCATGAATTGAAAACGCCGTTGACTTCAATTTCGGGCTATGCAGAGTTGATTGAAAACGGTATGGCAAAACCCGAAGATGTCAAAATGTTTGCGGGTAAAATTCACAAAGAAGCTCAACGATTGCAGGCTATTGCAAACGATATTATCACGCTTTCGAAATTGAACAACCGCGAAAGTGAACCTTTTGACCTAAACGAAAAAATCAATCTTTGGAATTTGTCGCACAGCTGTATCGAAAGCCTCATGTTGAATGCGAATAAAAAATCGATTCAGCTTTCGCTGGATGGCGACCCGACGGCGGACATTTTGGGCAATTCGAAACTCATTTACGAGATGCTTTTTAATCTGGTGGATAACGCGATTCGCTATACGGAATCGGGCGGAAAGGTCGTAGTTCTTGTAGAACCCGGCGCACTCATCGTAAAAGATACGGGAATCGGAATTCCCGAAGAATCTCAATCTCGCATTTTTGAACGGTTCTATCGAGTAGATAAAAGCCGCTCCAAAGAAACTGGCGGCACGGGCCTTGGCCTTGCCATTGTAAAGCATATTGCAGAAGTCCATCATGCGACGATTCATTTGAAATCTACGATTGGCTTCGGTACAGAAATTCAAATCTGTTTTAACTCATTTTTAAAACAAAATAAAGTACTATGATTCTAGCTATTCTTAAAATGATTGGTTGCCTTGCGCTCCTCATGTTCGGTATGAAAACGATGAGTGAAGGCTTGCAGAAACTCACAGGCGGTCACCTCCGCGCTGTTCTTGGAACAATGACGAAGCATCGCGTGGGCGGGCTTTTGACGGGTACCTTTGTGACTGCGGCGGTGCAGTCTTCAACCGCAACGACCGTGATGACTGTGAGCTTAGTGAATGCGGGGCTTTTGACGCTGACGCAAGCCATTCCCGTGATTATGGGTGCAAACATCGGTACTACGGCAACGGCATGGATCATGTCGATTTTCGGTTTCCAGTTTAATATGAGTAGCTTTGTTTGGCCGTTCTTTGGGCTTGGCATTGCGCTCTCTTACATCCGCAAAAACAGCGTAAAGAGCATGGGCGAATTTGTGTTCGGTTTCGCGTTCATGTTCCTTGGCCTTACGACGCTTCGTGAAAATGCGGTGGCGATGGACTTGGCTCACAACGAAACGATTATCAACTTCTTTGCATCGGCCGGTGGCTGGGGCATTTGGAGTACGCTTTTGTTTCTTTTGCTTGGTGGCGTCCTTACGATGGGTGTGCAGTCTTCGGCAGCGATTATGGCGATTACGCTTATCCTTTGCAGTAGCGGAGTACTCCCGATTTACCAAGGCATTGCGCTTGTGATGGGCGAAAACATCGGTACAACGGTGACTTCGAATATGGCGGCGCTATCGGCGAGTACGCAGGCGAGGCGTGCGGCTTTGGCTCACATGATGTTCAATGTGTTCGGCGTGGTGTGGGTGCTTATTATCTTTACTCCTTTCGTAAATATGGTTTGCCATTTTGTGGGATTTGACCCGAACTTTGTGCCGCAAACTGGGGAAGAAGTGGCGCAGGCTAGTGTGCGTGTGACTTATGCGCTTTCTGGATTCCATACCGCATTTAACTTGTGCAACGTGCTATTCCTCATTTGGTTTATCAAGCCGATGGAAAAACTCATTTGCAAGATTATCAAGGACAAGGAAGATGGCGAAGATTTCAAAATCCAGTTTATCAGCGCTGGTCTTATGAGCACCGCAGAACTTTCGCTGTTCGAAGCTCGTCAGGAAATTAGCTTGTTCGTGGAAAAGACTGAAAAGATGTTCCACATGGTGCCGGACCTCCTTAAAATCAAGGACGAAGAAGAATTCAACAAGCTCTTTGAACACATTGAAAAATATGAATCCATCAGCGATAGTTTTGAAGTCGAAATTGCAAATTATTTGAATCAGGTTTCTACAGGTCGATTGAGCCCGGAAAGCAAAACCGCGCTCCAGTCCATGATGAAGGAAATTTCTGAAATCGAAAGTATTGGCGATGCCTGCTACAATATGGCGCGTGTTATTCGTCGCAAATTCCAAGGCGAGGAAGACTTTACCGAAGAACAGTATAGTCACATCGATCAAATGATTAAACTCTGTGACGATGCGCTTTCTCACATGGTGGCAGTTGTTGAGGATGTACCGTTGGCAAGTGCGCCGGATGCTTTAAAATTTGAATATCAGATTAACGATTTCCGCAAGGCTCTCAAAGAAAAGAATGTCGATGATATCAATGCCCAGCGCTATAGCTACCAGATTGGCGTGCATTACATGGATATCATCAATGACTGCGAAAAGCTCGGTGACTACATCGTGAACGTGGTCGAAGCGCACGTAAATCACAAGTTGACGAAGTAAAAGTCGCGAAAAAATTGTGCAGTTTTTGCATTGTGGGAGAGCGGTGTTGCCGTTCTCCCTTTTCTTGGAACGAAAAGTTTCACTCGAGAATTTTTGTTCCAAATCTAAAGTTCGCGTTTTTCAAAAACAGCTTTGTATCACTTTTTTTACGGTTCCTGCAAAGCTAGTTTTTTAGAGGTGACCGAAAAAAAGTGGGGTGTTTTATGAAAACGTTGAAATTCACAAGCATCATTTGGAGCGCGGCTCTTATTTTCTGCGCCTGTGGTGATTCTGCTAGCGATATGACTGGTGTTGCCGCCGGTTTCGTTGAACCTGAAACCGCGAATAGTTCCTCCAATGAAGTTGACAATCAAAGTTCTACAACTGAAAATCAGAGCACTTCAAATAATCAATCTTCCGTTACTGAAGAGCAAACGGTCGTTGAGCAGACGGTGTCGGACCCGGTTCAGGTTTCTGAAAATTCTCTCGACCCGGTAATTTCGTTTGCGAACGGCTCAGTTACGATTGCTAATGATAACGGCTGCATTACCCAAAGCGAAAAGACGATTACTCTAACTTGTGAAGGCAATTACCAACTTACAGGTAAATCTAGCGACAATCAAGTGATTGTGAATGCCGGTAGCTCTGATAAAGTTTATCTGTATTTGAATGGCTTGCAACTCGCAAGTGCAACGGATGCGCCCATTTACGTTCAGAACGCTAGCAAAACATTCTTGATGCTTGTCGATGGAACGACAAACACTCTTGAAGATGCTTCTAAGCGTACGCAAACTTACACGAAAGCGAATGGTTCTGTCGATACTACGAATGCGACTGTCTATGCAAAAGATGACCTCACCATCAAAGGTAGCGGCAAACTGACCGTCACTGGAAATTACAATAACGGTATCCATTGCAGTGATGATTTGCGTATTCGTGACTTGCCTGAAATTACTGTCAAGGCGAAAAATCACGCTATCAAAGGTAAGGGCTCTGTAAATATCGAAGGTGGTTACTTTGAACTGACTGCTACAAACGGCGATGGCATCAAGAGCGACGAAGGCGATGATGCTGGTGCAGTCACTGAAAACAAGGGCGTTGTTTCCATTACGGGTGGTGAATTTAAAATTACCGCAGGCGATGACGGCATCCAGGCGTACAATTACGTGCTGATTGCTGATTCTACTTCAACACCGCTCATTGCCATCAATAGCAAAGGAAAAGGTATTGCAACGGACAATCGTCTCTACGTGAATGGCGGCGTAACCAGCGTAACTTCTGGTGATGACGGTTTGCATTCCAACATGAACATCTATTTTAACGGCGGTCGCACAACGATTTCTGCGGGCGACGATGGCATCCATGCGGATTCTACGTTGCGCATCTCGGAAGGCTCCATCAACATCACGAAGGCGGTCGAAGGTATGGAAGCTTTCTACATCAGGGCTGAAGGTGGCAAAACAGCAACGGTTGCAAGTGATGATGCATGGAATGCTGCAGGTGGCTCTGCTGATGCAAATTCACAAAGCGGCTCCCAATGGGGTGGCCGTGGTGGCATGGGCGTCATGATGAGCAATTCTAAGGGCTACATCATTATCAGTGGCGGTTACCATTACCTCTATGCGGCGGGCAACGATATTGACGTACTCGATGCTAATGGAACGGCTACAATGAGTGGTGGTGTGTTGCTTCTCGAAATTGGCTCTAGCGGAAATTCTGGTGCTATGTATGCCGCTGGCCGAAATCAGGGCGGGATGCCTGGTGGTTCGGGCTCGGGTTCTTGCTCTACGAACATGGCGGGTGGCCTTATCGATACGGACAACGGCTTTAGCATCAATGGCGGTGTATTGCTTGGATTTGGTAGCCAAACCGAAGAGTATCCCAATTGCAGTGCAACAAGTTACACGGCGGGCACGGCATACGGCTCTAGCAATGCGGCGTTCAAACCGAGTACTTCGGGTAGCATGATTATCTATGGCGGCGAAGTCAGCTCTGTTTCGCAAGTTAATGTGAGCGGAATGACCGAAGTAACCCTCCCGAACGGCATGACTTACTACGAAAAATAATTTTCATCCGAAAAATCCTCCTAAAACAAGAAAGCTGGCTTCGAGAGGGGCTGGCTTTTCTGATGTTGTATTGACAAAATGTCTAAAAAAATCGTTTTGCTGCGCGTAACATCCCTTTCCATATAATATAGATTACATCTAGGTGTAATTCTAAAAAGGGATTTTACATGTTTGTGGGATATTCTAAACTTTTTGCCGGTGCTGCGTTTGCGCTCGGTCTTTCCTTGTTCGGTACTGTTCATGCGGCCCCGGACCCAAATTTTCACATTTATATCGCTTATGGCCAGTCCAATATGGGTGGCACTGCGGATGCTCAAAGTGCGGATAAAGTGGAACATCCGCGTTTCAAAATTTTTGCAACGCAAAAATGCTCAGGCAAGGGGCGTAATACGCTTGGCGAAGTTTATCCGGCCGTGCCTTCGCTGTTCAACTGCGGCAATACGATTTCTATTGCGGACTGGTTTGGCCGTACGATGGCTGATAGCATGCCCGATGTAACTGTCGGCATTATTCCAGTTGCCATTGGTGGCGCTAGTATCAAGGCTTTTGATAAGGATCAATACGCAAGTTACCTTGCTACGGCGGAATCTTGGCTCCAGAACTATGCTAAGGAATATGCAAGTGATGGAAACGTTTACAAGACCATCGTTGATATTGCGAAAAAAGCGCAACAGGTGGGCGTTATCAAGGGATTTATTTTCCACCAGGGCGAAACGGATGGCGGGTACTCCGATTGGCCGAAAATCGTGAAGAAAACTCGCGATGATATTTTGAGCGCGCTTGACATGGGCTCGGATACGGTGCCGTTTGTCGCTGGTGAATTGTTGCGCGAAGGCTGCTGCTATTCGGACCGTGTTTCGAAACTCCCGAATACGATGGACAACACCTATTACGCATCATCCGAAGGTCTTGGCGGAAACGGCGTGGACCGCTACCACTTTAATCACGATGCTTACGTGACTTTCGGCAAACGCTATGCTGAACAAATGCTCAAGGCTGTGAACCGCGCCCCTGTAGAACCTGTGCCGCAACAGCCGTTCGGTAAAATTGAAAATGGCGAAGCTGTTGCTGGTGAGCCTGCTGCAATTCCGGGTAAAATCGAAGTTGAAAATTACGACATTACGGGCGTTGGCAGCGGAAATAATTCGTACAAGGATGATGATTCCGAAAATAAGGGTAAGGCCTATCGCAATGATGGCGTAGATATTGAAGAAATCGATGGCGGTTATGCTGTCGGCTATACCATGGAAGGCGAATGGATGGAATATACTGTGAATGTCAAGACCACAGGCGATTACTCCGTTAAGGCTCGACTTGCTTCGGGTTCTGAAACTTCGGGCTTTCAACTTTTGCTTGACGACAAGGAACTGGGTTCTGCGTTTACTGCGCCAAAGACCGGCGAAGACTGGAAAACTTACGAAGAAGTTAATGTCGGTGATGTAAAACTCACCGAAGGCAAACATGTTTTGAAGGTCTTGATTACAGGGAACTACGTGAACTTGGACTGGTTCGAATTTGTTGACAAATCTTTGTCTATAGCTCGTGGGCACATGCAAGTGAAATCGGAACCCCGCAATTATATGGTGTTTGATTTGATGGGCGTTTGCGTCGGGACGGTTCGTGCGCTGAATACGAACGAGGCTGTGCAACAGGCGAAAGAGAATTTTAAGGAAATGAAGAATTTATACGTGAAAGCCAAGTGATTGGGTATGCCCATGCGGTCATCCTCCCATAGAGAGGATCCATACTGTTTTCTGTTAATGTATGGATTCCCCTTCGGAGAATGACTTTTGCGCAATTTTCTTTTCTGCTCTGTTGTATTGCTATTTTTCGTTAAAAAATAAAGGAGTGTGAGATGAATAAGGTTTTGACAGCGTTGTGCGTGCTTGCAGTTTCTGCATCCGCGGCAGTGGATCAGTGCAAGCCTATTGGTTGGGCGACTCGTTCGGGCCGCACGTCTACAGAGTTTAATGTAACCGGTGGCGGAAATGCTACTCCCATTACGGTGACGACGTTTGCTGATTTGCAAAAGTACGCAAAGGATTCTTCGCCGCGCGTGATTTACATTGATGGAACGCTTGGCGATGGCTGGAGCGGAACAACGGGTAGTCGCTTGAACATTACAGCATCGAACAAGACGATTATTGGCCTTAAACCGGGAACGCTTTTGAAAGCGCCCATCCACATCACGAGCAAGGCTTCAAATATTATTGTCCGCAATATTGTGATTCAAGGGCCGGGCAGCAACGCCGACCAGGCATGGGACAACCTCACGATTGAAGGCGAATCGAAAAACATCTGGATTGACCACTGCGAATTTTGGGATGGTCAAGATGGCAATGCCGACGTGGTAAAAGGTTCTGATAACGTAACATTTACGTGGTGCATTTTTGGCTACAAGAAAAAGAGCACGCACAATCTTTCGAATCTTATTGGAAGTTCCGATAACGAACCCGTGAGCGAAGGCAAGTTGAATGTGACTTACATGTTCAACTGGTGGAAGGCGGCAAACCAGCGAAAACCACGCTGCCGTTATGGCAATGTGCATGTGGTGAACAACCTTTTGACGGGTGATGCTAGCATCACGAACGGAACAGATGTGCTTGGTGTGTCTGCGGGCCACATGTGTAAAGTGCGCACCGAACGCAACGTGTTTATTAACGAAGCAAATCCGATTTATACAGGTAACGCCAACGGCACGGGTGTAAACGAAGTCATCGATAATATCTTTACGAATTGCTCTGGTAATACGAAGGGTACGGGAACCTCTTTCACGCCACCGTATGAATACACGAGCTTTATGCTCAAGGCAAGCGAAGTCGAAGCTGCTGTGAAAGCGAATGCTGGTGCCACGCTCAAAAGCCCGATGGAATGTGATGCAAATTATGTAGAACCGGAGCCGCCGACACCGGATAAACAGTATCAGGCCGAAAAAGGTACGATTACCGGAGGCGTTTCGGAAAGCAGTAATGGCGGTTATCATGGTGACGGATACGTGAATTTCGATAAAGGCGGCGATGTTGTCGTAAAAGTCAAGGTGGATACGGCTGGCCAATACAAGTTCGATATTGATTTTGCAAATGGTTCCAGCGAAGCGCGTTCTCTGGCGATCAGCGCGGGTTTGGATACATCAACGACGTCTTTCAAGACGACCGGCGGCTGGACGGTTTGGGAAACTTCTGAAGTCCTGATAAATCTTGCCGTTGGCGAAAATGCCGTCAAGTTTGCAACTGTTGACGGTAACGATGGCCCGAATATTGACCAATTTGATGTAACGCTTGTGAAGGCTGCTGAAGTCAAACCGGATACATCGAAGGATACGACGGATAATCCGCCTGTTTCAATCTTTACAAAAACCATGCAAGTGACAGCTCCGAGCGTTTGTCGCGTTAGCATTTTCGATACGAAAGGCTCGCTGGTGCGTCGCCTGAATGTGGAATTTGCAAAAATTGGCGATGTTGCCTGGATGACTCGCGGGCTCCCTGCCGGTCTTTACGTCATGCGCGTGAAAACGGTTGGCGTTGACCGCAGCAAATTTATTGCAGTGAAGTAAAAAATTCTACGAGTTCGCGGTTTAACTCGTTGTTGATTGCATCTGCGTCTTGGACGGAGTGCTGCTCGTTGCCTTCAAAGTCGCGGGAGCGTTCGCCGCAGATGTCTATGCCGAGAATTTTGCGGCCTGCGGCAAGTCTTGCGATTGTTGACTTTAGCGCTTCGGTGCCGAGTGAACCTTGGTCCCAGTTGGTTGCGGCGTAGGCTGGAGCGAGGGCGTCTTTGTCGATGGAAAAGTAGAGGTTAGATGAAAGGGATTTGTTATTCCCGACGGACATAGCTGAATCGTTGCATGTCATTCCCGCGAAAGCGGGAATCTCCTGTAAAAATTGTTTTTCTGTAACAAACGTAACCTTGTCTAAAATACCTGCTTCGCCGGATTGCGAAAGCTCTTCGCGAACAATTTCAACGAGCTCGTCTTTCACACCGATAATAATAACGTTCTGTACAAATTTGTTGTTGTCGAGAACTTCTTTGACCCAGCCACCGCAACTTAAAATTCCGCCAAAGCGGGGTGGCTGCATGTCGGGGTGGTGGTCGAAAACGATGAGCGAAAACGGTTCTTGGACTCTGTCGGTCCAGAGCTTGCTCATGTAATGGTAATTGCCGTTGTCAAAGAAATGAATTCTAGGGGCGGCCCCGGCGCAGTTACTGCTGCCAGAATTGCGCTCAGCGTTATCAATCAATTCGTTGATTTCTTTGATGGCGTCGTCATCGCAGTAGCAGTCGGTTCCTATGATTTTGGAGCAGTCGAGCCATTGAATGTCGGTTGAATTGGCGGCTTTTTCCCGCAATTCCTGCATAAAAGGCTGATAATCGTAAATTCCCGTGAAATCCTGAACTGTGATGAACATATTTAAATAATAGCTAAAAAGTGTATGGTTTCTCCCTGTGGGAGAATGACTGCCTGTGAGAAAAATCTTGATTTCCTTGATTTTTTGTTTATTTTAAAGGGGTAAACGAATGGAGTTTTATATGCAAGAAGAATTGAAGAATATAACGGACGAAGACAAACGTTTTATGCAGATGGCGATTCAACTGTCCGTTGATAATGTCGATAATGGTGGAGGCCCGTTCGGTGCCGTGATTGTCAAGGATGGCGAGGTTGTAGCGACGGGTGCTAATCGCGTGGTGCCGAATAACGATCCTACAGCCCATGCCGAAGTTACTGCGATTCGAAACGCTTGCCAAAAATTGGGAACGTTTATGCTGGACGGCTGCACTGTTTATACGAGTTGCGAACCATGCCCGATGTGCCTGAGTGCGCTTTACTGGGCCCGCGTGAAACGAATTTGTTACGCCAATACCAAAGCCGATGCCGCTGCTATTGAATTTGACGATTCCTTTATTTATGACCAGCTGGACTTGCCATATGAAAAACGTGCAATCATATGCGATCACTTTATGAGAGCGGATGCGTTGGTGGCGTTTAAAAAGTGGGCGGCGAAGGCTGACAAGACGCGTTATTGAGTTGGCTAATGATCGTTAGCTGATGCTGGTTTGTTTAGAAGCTTATTTAAATCGCTTGCAAAAACTGCAAGTTTGACAGAATGGGTGGCGCAGCTCGTGTTGCGCGAACCCTTCTTTTATATAGACCGCTTCGGGGCTGTTAATGATTTCGGGGAGCGTTTGCTTATTGATGTCGCCGAGCGTGATTTGCCCGCTATGGTCAAGGCAGCAGGCGACAACTCGACCGTCATGTAGAATCGCTACATGCGTATCAAGCGCTCGGCATGTGCCTTTATTATTTTCTGCACCAACACCATTCGGCCATTCGAATCTTGTGTCTTCGTGCAGATAAATGCGTCCGGTAATGTTGAAACTCTTGTGGCGGCTGCAAAAATGCCCCGGCGTGACTTCTACATTGAATATTTCGCGGATGCGGTTCAGCATGTGGCTGTTCCACGGAGACGCTTCTTTGGCACCGATGTTCCACAAACGTAAATTGATGTAAAGGTCGGGACGTTCGACATTTGCTATTTGACAAAAGTCGAGGACGTTTTGCAAGTAACGTTCCGCAGTTTCACGGGAAAGTTCTGCGTAGGCGTGCGTCGAAAAATTCACTTGGCGAACAGCAGGGGAGGCTAGAATTTGGCTGCCGGTGCGTTCGATTGTGGAGCCGTTTGTCGTGAGTGTAAGCTTGATAGGCGTTTGCTCTAGCTTTTTGATGTAATGCACAAAGCCGGGATGGAGCGTGGGCTCGCCGAGAACATGAAAATAAACATTTGTGGCTCCGATTTCTTGTGCGCTTGCGATGCACTTTTCAAAAAGTTCGCTCGGCATGAATGCTCGAGATTCGGCGCATTGTGATGTTGCGATTTCGAGGACTCGCTCGTTAGAGGCCGTGCTTTCGCTTGAATGTGTCTTTCCGCATGGGCAAAAACTGCAATGCAAATTGCAGACATTTGTGATTTCGATATAGACGCTGTTCACGAAAGCTCCTTTATTGCTTCGGTGTATTCGCTGAGTTTGCCGGCTTTCTTGATTCTCTTGAAAATTTTCTTGGGAATGCTTGGCTCTAAATATTCCCAAAAGCTTTGAATATGCGAAAGAATTTGGCTACCGCCTTGATACTTGTGGATCGCGTCCTCGAAAATGATTTGGTGCATTTGCAAAAGTTTGCAGAGAAAATCTTGCGGGGCGGTGGCGCAGTTTGTTAGCTCGGTGCAGTTCGAGCTAAGTTTGTATTCTGTTGCCAAACTTGGATTTGCTAGCAGTCCTCGACCTATCATTACGCCTGCAAGTTTCGGATAGCGGCGTTCCATTTCGCAAATTTGTGAAACTGTTGTAATGTCGCCGTTGTAAACAAGCGGATGTTTGCTTTTGTTGTAGAACTTTTCGAACGAATTGAAGTCGATGGCACCCTTGTATTGCTGCTTGCCAAGTCGCGGATGTAGCGTGATGTGGGCGAGTGGTGTGTCGTTTAAAATCGGGAGGAGCGTGATTGCTTCGTCAGGAGATTCTTGCCCGAGCCGCATCTTGACAGAGATTTTTACCGGCGCAGTTCCGCTTGTGCTCGTCGCGGACTCGGACATCCTTTTGATTTCGTCCATGATTTCTTGGACGGCTAGCACATCGCTTAAAATTCCCGCCCCGCGATGGCGATTAACTTGCATCGGGAATGGGCATCCCATGTTGAAGTCGATTTCCGTGAATCCCTTTTGCAAAAGGGCGTTGGCTAGAATTTTGAATTCGTTTACGCTGTTCGCGATAATCTGCGGCACAACTTTTGCATCAATTCCGCGTTCTGAACTTCCCGCGCGGTTCCCTTCGGCGACCTTGGCATTTTCAGAACTTTCTAAATCGCGTAAATCTTTTTCGCGCGGATGTCCATTTTCAATTCGCAAAAAAGGAGCGTAATACGCGTCCACTCCGCCAAAGACTTCGGCGTGGGCGCTGCGATAGATCCCCGTCGTGTAGCCTTGTAGCGGTGCGAATAGAATTTTCAGCATGGCACGAATTTTGCGAGACTATACTCTTGTAGAAATATCGCTTACGGTACGATTTTTGCGACAGTCCCCTAATTACTTACTTCCCAAGCGCTTTCTTCAATGCGCGAATGGCATTTCCGCGATGGCTGATGACCTTCTTTTCTTCAAGTTCCATCTGCGCAAACGTTCTCGTTTCGCCATCAGGAACAAAAAGCGGATCGTAGCCAAAGCCCATATCGCCAACAGGAGCGTGGTTGATTTCGCCACGGCATTCGCCTTCGAAAATAATTGGCTTGCTGATGACAAATTCACCATTTTCATTTTTGATCACGGTTTGGTACGAAAGAGCGCAAAAGTAACGGGCTTTGCGGTCGTTAATGCCTTCGAGTTTTTGCATCAGCTTGACGTTGTTGGCTTCGTCATCGCCGTGCTTGCCGCAGTAGCGGGCGCTGTAAATGCCCGGTTCGCCGTTCAGTGCGAAAACTTCGAGTCCGGAGTCATCTGCGAGAACGGTTGCTTCGATGCTTCGCTTGGCGAGCCATTGTGCGGTCGTGTTCGACTTGATGATGGCGTTTTCTGCAAACGTGTTGCCATCTTCGACAATGTCCCCGTCAAAACCGATATCTTTCAAGGTCTTGAATTCGTAATGGTCTGTGCCAAGGATATGTGCAAAATCTCTAATTTTTCCGGCGCTGCCGGTTGCGATGACGAATAAATGCTTCATTTTTTTTGATGAGCGTAGCTCGTTATTTTTTTTCCTAAAACCTGTAACCTATAACCTAACTAGTAATGTTCCGGTTTCATGACAATCAGGATCGCGTCTACGATAACGCCTATACCGCAAAGACCGCCTGTGCAAAGCCACAAAATCCCAGTCCAGATTTTACCTTCGTAAAAACGGTGTAAACCCAAGTATCCAAGAAGGATGCAAAGGGCGAGGGCTATCCATTTATTGTGTTCACCAGTAGAAGGCATGATGACTCCTGAAAAAATGTTACAGTTGCAATTTAGAAAATTTGAGGTCGTTGACTTATTTGTGTGGTTTCTGTAGTCTCTTTGGTGCTCTAGAATGACACCCTCCAATTTCTTTTATTATACTTATTTTTGTGAAAATGAAAAATATATCGACTTCTTTTTTGTGTCTTGCAGGTCTTTCTGCTGGCATGTTCCTTGCGGCTTCTTGTGCTGCTCCGTCTGTAACCCCGTCTGTGCAGGCTTCTGAATCTGCGGCTCCTGCAACTCTGCCGCCGGCTTTTGTTGCGCCTGTTGCCGTATTCGAAATGCGCGTGCTTGATTTTGATAAGCAAGTGCGAGTCGTCGAAAAGCCGACTCTTGCTGCACTTGATTTTGCGGCGTATTTCTCGAACCCGATTCGTATGGCTGGAATGGACGAAAAACCGGAAAACTACACGGGCAAAATGGCTTCGGCGAGACTTCCGGAATATCCGTTCCCGATGCTAGATTCTATTTCTGAATACGAACCTGTGGCGGTTGCTGGCAAGGCTCCAATTGCATGGGAACCATTTGCAAAAATTCTTTATGCGCAGACAGGCGATGATGCACTTGCCAAATCTTTGAATGAAGTCGAGGCTGTCAAGTGGGATGAACCCGATGTGTTTCGTGCGTTTCAGACGGTGACGCGTTTGTGGGGTGTTCCTGGAACGGGTGAAAATCAGGGCAAGGTCGAATGGTGGGCCGAAGTCATGCCGGCTGTTTGGACCGGACGAGCTCCGTTCTATGGTAAGCTTAAACTTGCTTCGGGTGGCGAATCTGCTGAAGTTTTGAATTATTACATGACTGCTGAAATGAACGCCGAAGAAGCGATGAACTGGGCCCGTACGCTTTCGTCTTACTGGTATCCGACTTTGAATACAGACTTGGAACAACATACTCCGGGCGCTATTTGGGAAAACTCCCGTGCAAATCGTCCGTTTGCTGTGATGCGTGGTAACCCGATGGGTAAGCCGATGTGGGTCGCCTTTGAAGTGCCCGCATTCCGCTTGACTGATGAACAATTGCGTGCCGCCGCCGTTGCCGATTCGTTAGCTGCTGCGGGAGAGGTTGTTCCTGTGAACCGCATGCTTGATACGAGTTCGTATGCTCGCCTGGAAACGCTCGCATCGCTTGAAAATAGCTGCCCTGCAACTCCTGCGACCAAGAAGTTCCGCGAAGCTCTCAAGAAAAAATTGGCGAAACTCCCGAAGGAACAGAACGCTTGGGCTGATAACGGAATGCTCTGGTTCCGCCGCAATGCAAATTACCTTGTTGCAGATAAAATTAGCGGTCAGGATAGCCTCCACAACCCGCTCCCGCGCATGATTGAACTTAAACAATATCTCGATTCGCAAAATATCCAACTTTTGGTTGTGCCGGTTCCTGTGAAAGAAGAAATCTATGCAGATAAACTTATTAAAGGAACTGATGCGGACTTGTGCGTGAATGTGAACGGTCGTGAATTTATTCGCGAAATGCTAACTGCAGGGATTGACGTTCTCGATCTTTATCCGTCTTTGATGGCTGCTCGCAGTGGTGATGAAGCTCCGCATTATAGTTACCAGCGCTACGATACGCATTGGGCATTGCCGGGCATGCTTGCCGCGATGGAACAACTTGCAACTCGTGTGACGCAGTACAGTTGGTATGCCGATGCAAACCCGCAGCCGGGTAGCCTCGTGATGAAGGATACGGTTGTGCTCCGCGAAGGTGATCTCGTTGCTCATTTGGCCGACAAGGAAAAGTCTAAATATCCTGCTGACACTCTTGCTGGCATGAAAATCTATAAGGGCGACAAGGCTTACAAGGGTGGCAAGAACGCACCGATTCTCTTGATGGGTGACTCGTTCACGGGCGTGTTCGAATCTGTAGACCAGAAGAGCGGTGGCCCGGGTTCTCTCCTCGCTTATGCGACTGGCCTTGACGTGCAAGTTCTTACGAGCTGGGGCGGTGGCCCAGGCGTTCGTGCCCGATTGAAAAAAATGAAGAAGGACATGCAAAGCAAGCGTCTCGTGATTTACATGATGACTGCTCGTGACTTCTGGCAGAGCCCGATGGAATGGGATGGCTTGTAGCGGCTTTGCCGCAGTTGGCTGTAGGCAGTAAAAAGTAGGCAGTGTCATCCTCGTGCTGCGAGGATCCATACAGTACTGCCTGCGAAATATGTATGGTTCCTCCTTCGGAGGATGACGTCTAAGTTCTAAACACTATGCTCTCTCGTCTTATCTCTAAACTTTTCTGGCCTGCGTTGTTCATTGCCTTTGTCGCTGCACTTTCCTTAATCCTCTGGAGCGGGCGCTCTGAGAATGTGAGCTATCGCGAAATGGCGTGCGTTTTCGAAGAGCGTACGCCTTCTTGCTTGGATTCCATCCCCGCGTGGAATGAGGGCCTTGCGTATTTCGATAGTAGTATTGCCGTTTCTCGCGACACTCTAAGCGCTCTTAAAAATTTGCTTTGGAAATTTTGGAATATTGAATTTGCAGGAGCGGGCGAGGCTGCGGTTGCTAAAGAATCCGTGCTCCCGCTTCGCGTTCTCGAAAATCGAAAATCCGGTTGCATGGGGCTTTCGTGGCTTGCGCTTATGGTGGCCGAATCGCGCCAATTGCGATTAAATGCAATACTTTTGCCGGGACATGTTTTTTTGCGCTATGATTCAGCGAATGAGTCTTTTAATCTCGAACCGAATCGTCGCGGGTTTTCTTACACCGATGCGGAATATCGTAAAAAATATCAAAAAGGGCCTTGGACGGGCCTTGAATTTCGACCACTAAAACCCGTGGAATTTGTGGGGCTTGCTGCATTCGATATTGGGAATCTTTTCCTTGATTCCGAACCGTCTCGTGCGCTCACCTGGTACCGTATGGCCGAAGAATTTTTTCCGGCATATCCAGGAATTGAAGCAAATCAAATGGTCGCTAAAAACCGATTGCCAAATTCAATCTGAAGTCTTATTTTAGAAAAATATAATAGCGTGTTTCCTGACTAAAAAGCTATTTTTGTAACCTCATGTTTAAGGTTTTTACTCATTCGTTTTTCTTTGAAAAGATACTTTTGCTAGTATCGTTTTTGCTTGTTCTTTCTGGTTGCGATACATTCTTTGGTGATTATGTTTGGCTTAACGCTCCTGTAGAAATAGATAGTGCTCATGATGGTCTAATTGTTATCAAGGCCTCGAAGGTGAAAAATTCGAGCGGTGGTACAATATCTTATTTGGGCACGTATGCATCGACTGCAAAAGCAAGTGAACGCCCTGAATTGCGTGCTTCGCTGAACTATGATTTTTCCTTGGGCATGCACGAAGTTACTTGTGCCGAATTCAAGGATGTGATGGGGGATGTTTTTGACGACCGATGCAATACAGAAGATTCGGATCTGTTGCCGGTGACCAAAGTGACTTATTTCGATGCAGTCCTTTTTGCCAATGAACGTAGTAAGCGTGAAGGTTATGATACCTCTTACTCTTATACATCGGCTTCGTTTGATGCGATGGGTAACTGCTATTTAATGGAAGGTCTTGTATTTCATCCTGAAGTTGAAGCCTATCGTTTGCCGACCGAAGCGGAATGGTTGATGGCTGCCAGTCGAGACTGGAATCCATCTTATGAATGGAATGCTTTAAATTCGGATTTTGAACCAAAGAACGTTTGCTCGCATCCTCGTTTCCATGGCGATTTCTGTGATATGGCCGGGAACGTTAAGGAGTGGGTTTCTGATTGGCTTGGCTATTTTAAAGATACTCTAATTACAAATTATGTAGGTGGTCCAGATGGCGGTGTTCTTGGTGAACGCGTTATCAAGGGTGGCAGCTACCGCAATGATCCGTCTTCGATTAAACTATATAACCGTGGTGATGTTTATATTGTGACTTCGGCGGCCAAGTCGGAGTATTTGGGATTCCGTATTGCGTTTGGTAAAATTCCAAATGCCGTTTGGATGGGGCGTGATGGCAAAGCACGCGATAGCCGAATTCTTCCAATGGCGAGCGCAACTGTTGTAAAAAATAATCTAGACACGTATCGCACGAAACTCGTGTTCCGTAACGATGTGACTGGAAATTTAGCGTTTATCGATTACGTGAATGGAACGCTTGCGGTCAATGAAATTTCCGATACCATTGATTCTTATCATCCAGATATTTCTCCTGACGGAAGGCTTGTTGTTTTTTGCACGGGAATGGAAGGCGTTTCTGGAAAATCTGAGGCTTATGTTCGTTCCCTTTCTGCAACATATGTAAGACCGCTAAAGGTCAATGTGAGCGGAAACGTTTCTGTTCCGCGTTGGCGAGTTCTTGAAAATGGCGATACGGTGATTGTCTATGTGTCGGATGCGGGGAATAATAAGGAAGAATCCTCGTTTAAGTCTAAGAGTACGTGGCAGGTGAAGTATAGTCAGGGCCGATTCGGAAAACCGCAAAAACTGTTCGATGGCGCATACCATGGCGGAATTTCGAATGATAATACTCTTGCGGTAACGGGTGCTCGATTGCTGCGAGCTCGTGTGGCGCCTGCAGGTGGAACTCTTGCGAATGGCCGAGATACCGTGTGGTATAACGGTGAACAGGCCTGTAACGTGTCCCTTGCAAATGATGGCTCCAAACGAGTCGCTTTCCTTGATTTTGGCGGAAAGACCGGCGCTGAATTCGTGGGCAAAAGTTATGGATCTCATGAACAGCTGCTTATTGCCGATAGCACGGGCCGCTTGATCAAAGCCATTGCTTCTCCGGAAGGCTATACTTTTGACCACGTGGAATGGGCTTTGAATTATGTAAGTTCCAAACCGAATGGAGGCTTTATTGTTGCAACTCTTGCTAATGTTAATGGAGCTCATTTAAAGGTTGTCCTTGTGAATGTGGCCGATGGCTCTATTACGGACTTGGCGGATGGTGATGAACTTTGGCATCCGTGTATTTGGCGGCAAAAAATTTATGTACCGGAAACAAGTACGCTTGATCCTGATAGTGCTGGTTTTTATCTCCAACCGTCAGATAAGTGGGATGATGTTATCATGCGCTATAAGATGGAACTTTTGTGGAGGTATCATGATTCCGCTAACGTGGCAATCTTGGGGTCATCTCGCCCGATGTTTGGCGTAACTCCAGGAAAATTTGATAAAAAGTTCTTTGCGGTGAATTTTGGCCAGACTCCTAACTCTATTTATATGACCAGAGATTTCTTGGATCACTATATCTTTAGGCATATGAAAAAACTCAAATACCTAGTAGTGTCGCTAGATATAGATTTCTGGAATAAAGTCGATGGCTATGGGGGCGATAATTTCTTTTACGCTGATTTTGAAACTCATCCTGGGTATATTTACGATAAAAACCATAATTATTGGGAAGATGGCTATCCTGAGGGCTTGCTGGAATATACCGAAAATTCTGTGGGTTCATCGGATGCTAAAGATTATTTGCAGGATCGAGGCCGTTATTTGGTCGCAAGATGTGTTTCTTGGCGCGATAATCCGGGAATTGAGCAAGATACGAACTATTCAGATAAGAATTGGTTTGAGTATGAGGATAGCAAAGAAGCGCTCCTAACGATAATAAAAGAGGCCGCAAAACGTGACATTCGTGTGATCGGCGTCATATTTCCGCAAAGTCCGGCCTATGCAAAAACGGGTTCTTTCGGCAGATATGGCCTAAAACGCAGTTCTGCTGAAAAATTGATAAAAGAAATTGACTCATTTAGCGAAGAATATCCTAATTTTATATTGATGGATGAAAATAAAATGGGGAAGCATGATTATGAGGACCGGATGGCCGTCGATGAGGACCATCTGTGTTATAACGGTAGCGTTTTACTGACTTCCCGACTAAATGAAATATTATTGTCCTGGGAGGCAAAAAAATGAACAAAAAGATACAAAAAAAGATGAGGGGCTTTGCTTTTTTTGTATTACCTCTTGTTCTTTTAAATTCTTGCTTTGATAATGGACGTTCTTCTGCACCAGATGAATCGTCAAAAATCGTCTCGAATATTGATGGATTTGTTTATGTCGAGGCAAAAGGAAAATCAACGTTCTTGGGGACTAATGAGAGCGGAGTCCGCCAGAGTGAGTCTCCACAGATGGAAGCTCATTTCACTTATGATTTTTACATGAGTGATCATGAGGTGACCTGCGGGGAATATTATGCATTGCGTAAAGAGGCGACAGCTAAATGCGAAGGCATTTATGGTGAAAATAGCCCTATAACGAATGTGACGTTCTATGATGCTGTCCTTTATGCCAATGCCAAAAGCAAACAGAATGGACTCGATACCGTTTATTCATACGAAAGCGCTTCTTTCGATGCTTCGGGCAGTTGCGACAATTTGACTGGGCTTACGTTCCGTGAAAATATGGGCGGCTACCGTTTGCCGACCGAAGCGGAATGGGTGTATGTGGCAAGCCAGGGGTGGAATCCCGAAAAAGGCTGGAATAGTGTCAATTCGAATTACCAGTTTCATGATGTGGCGACATCGACAGCAAATAACCTTGGCGTTTACGATATGGCCGGGAACGTTCTGGAATGGGTAAACGACTGGCTTTCTTATTTTAGGAAGGAATCTGTTGTGAATTTTGTCGGCGGTGCCGATGAAGGTAGCTTGGGTGAACGTGTTGTTAAAGGCGGAAGTTATAGAAATGAACCTTCTGCGATAAAAATTTACAGCCGTGGAGATGTATATACAGTGACGTCTTCGGCGAAGGGCGATTATCTTGGGTTCAGATTGGCTCTTGGAGCAATCCCTAATGCCACATGGCTTGATGAAAGCGGAACGGCCAAGGAATCTGTTGTAAAGTCCCAAGTCTCTATTTTTGATATGAAACGGATAATCGGAACATTTGAATCGAAACTGGTGTTCCGTAATGATGCCGCAAGCAATTTGTCTTTTATTGATTTTGGCGGCGGTGTTGTTTCTGTTGTCGAAATGGAAAATACGCAAAAGGCTTACCATCCTGATGTTTCTCCAGATGGGAAACGTGTGGCGTACTGCACGGGAATTGAAGGATCGAGCGGTAAGTCGAGTGTCTATGTTCGTAATTTGGATGCGGCTGGGTCAGACCTTGTCAAGCTAGAAGTCGAGAATGCGGCTATTCCTCGTTGGCGTATATTGGAAAGCGGCGATACCGCAATTGTTTATGTGTCCAGTGCTGCAAACAACAAGGACGATGCGGCTTTTGCCGAAATGAGCACATGGCAAGTGATTTTCAACAATGGAAAGTTTGGAAAACCGAAGAAGCTTTTTGACGGTGCTTATCATGATGGTGTTAGCTCGACAAAGAAAGTTGCCGTTTCGGGTGCTCGACTTTTGCGTGCACGCGTAGCTCCCAAAGGCAAAGCTGTTGCAAATGGGCATGATACAATTTGGTATGGCGGAGAACAGGCTTGCAATGCATCTCTTGCCAATGATGGTAGCGATAGAACCTTGTTCCTTGACTTTGGTGGAAAGACGGGCGCTGAATTTGTCGGTTCGTCTTACCGTACCCATGAACGTCTTTTGGTTGCGGATGTGAGCGGAAAACTCATCCAGAGCATTGCTGCACCCAAGGGTTATTCGTTTGACCACTCGGAATGGGTCTTGGGAGGTTCGAATTATGCGGTTGCTACATTGGCCAACGCCAGTGGAGCGCATGAAAAAATTGTACTGATAAACATGTCTGATAGTACCATAAAAACACTTGTCGAAGGCGATGAACTTTGGCATCCATGCTTGTGGCATTCTAAAAATATTTACGGTAGCGATGAGCTGGATACGGATAGCGCTGGCGTCTATTACACGTCTAGTGCTTATTACAGTGCTTTGGAACTTCGCGTGAAAATGGAACGCTTTTGGGAAAATCGTGATAACATTACGGCGGTCGCTCTTGGATCGTCTCGTACGATGTTTGCTTTGCATGATAAGGAAATCAAGTCGTATAATCTGTTGAATATGGCTTATTCGGCAGGGCAAATGACTGGCATGAGCTACTTGTTTGTCTATTACGTGATGAACCATCTCAAAAATTTAAAGGTCCTAGTCCTTGAACTTTCTCCGGACTTTTTATGGTATGACGGCTTTGGAACTTGGTGGAATGTTATTTACAATAAAGTTCCTGGATTCAAGTATGATGAAAATCATGATTTCTGGGTTGATGGCCTGCCGGAACATTTTGTTGATGCTGTAAAACAGACTCCGCGGCCAGAAACTGCATTGCTGCATCCATATGATTTGGAAGACTTCTTGTTGCCGGCAATTTCTTGGGGATATCCGGTTACGCTAAGAGATTCTGCTGAAGCAAAATTCGGCGATCCTGTTTACGATGAGAATTATGCAAGTTTTAAAAATGTTATAGATATAGCACGTCAGAATGGAATTCAGGTTGTCGTGGCTGTTTATCCACAGAATCCGGCTTATGCGGCTACGGGCACATTTGGCGTTTATGGCCCGAGACGGAGTGTTGCTAAGGCCGTGATTGATTCCGTGAAAAAATTAGATGTCATTTTCTTTGATGAAAATAAATTTGGTGCACATGACTATACAGACGATATGGCGTATAATGTAGACCATTTAAGTACCTTAGGGGCTAAACAGTTTACACATCGGCTAGATTCGCTACTTTCGAAATTAAGAAAGTAAATATATAGCAAAGGGGAGCAAAAATGAAATACTTATTGTTTTTTTTGAGTGTGTTTTTATACGCATGTTCCGATTCGAGCACAGGATTGCCTGAGGAAGAAGTAAAGGTAAGTACGGCTGAAGATTCTTTACCGGGAATGTTACGTATTTCGAATAATGGAGTCTTGCGTATTGGAACCAATGAATCTACGGCGAAATCTAATGAACGCCCACAGATGAAAGTTGTTTTGAATTATGTTTTTTCTATCGGTAAGCACGAAACAACTTGTGAAGAGTTCAATGAGTTGATGACTCCTTCGACGGGGCTTTCTCTGCAATGTGCCGGTGGAAAATATCCAGCGACGGATGTGACTTATTACGATGCGGTTCTTTTTGCAAATGAACGTAGCAAATCCGAAGGCTTTGATACGGTTTATACCTATGTCAATGCAGTTTTTGATGATGAACACCATTGCACGAATTTGGAAGGTCTTGTTTTCCATCCGGAAACGAATGCGTATCGTTTGCCAACGGAAGCGGAATGGGTGCTTGTTGCAGGTGCGCATTGGAAAACAGCGGAAGGCTGGACTGCGGAAAATTCGAACTATAGACTCCATGAAGTTTGCGGCAAGGCCGATAAAAGTACCAAAGTCTGTGATTTGCTTGGTAATGCCATGGAGTGGGTGAATGACTGGAATGGTAATTTCCGCGATACGACTTTGACGAATTATGTAGGCGCTCCTGATGGAGGTGCTTTGGGCCTTCGTGTAGTAAAGGGTGGCTGCTATCGTAATTCTGCTTTGACGATTAGTTTGTACAATCGCGGTGATGTCTATACGGTGACATCTGCAACTCGTGCCGATTATGTCGGGTTCCGCATTGCTTTTGGTTCTATTCCGGATCCTGTTTGGATGGGCTCTAATGGTAGTGCTGCGACAAGCAGAGTTGCTCCTCTTGCAAATGCATCGATAGTCCGCGCTCAAACAGGAGCCTCTGTCGTTAAAGTTGCTTTCCGCAATGACCTTACCGGAAATTTGGCCTATATCGATTTTTCGAGTGGAATTCCGACCGTGATTGAAATTGAGGATACTCTTGCGGTATATCATCCTGAAATTTCGCCTGACGGCAAAAAGGTGGCTTTCTGCACGAAGATTGAAGGTGTTGCCGGAACCTCGGAGGTGTATGTTCGCGATTTGAATGCCGAAGGCTCCAATCTTGTCAAACTTAATGTGCCGAGTGCTGCGATTCCCCGCTGGAAAGTTTTGGATAATGACGATACTGTTCTCGTTTATGTTACGGATGCTGGCAATAATAAGGATGACGCTGCGTTCTTTGATGCTTCTACATGGCGTGTCAAGTTCGCTGATGGCAAATTCGGAACACCGCAGAAATTGTTTGACGGAGCTTATCATGGCGGCATCAGCGAAGACAATTCGATTGCCGTGACGGGCGCTCGATTGCTACGCGCACGTGTTGCGCTCCCCGGTTCGTTTGTGATGCAGGACGCTGTCGATACCATTTGGTATGGCGGTGAACAGGCTTGCAATGCATCGCTTGCCAAGGACCGTAGCAAACGGACGTTGTTCCTTGATTTTGGTGGCAAACTCGGGCAGGATCTTGCAGGAACGAGTTACGCTACTCATGAACGATTGCTCATTGCGGATTCTAGCGGTAAACTGATTCAGTCTATTGCGGCTCCAGAAGGTTACACTTTTGATCATAGCGAGTGGGCGACGGGAATAGGCGATATTGTTGTTGCGACCCTTACTAATGTCAATGGCGCACATACAAAAATTGTCATGATTAATTTGGCCGATGAAAGCATGGTTGAACTTGCCGAAGGTGACGAATTGTGGCATCCGAGTTTGTGGGTGCGAAAAGGCTTGAACCTCGGTGATGATTTGCTGTTGCAACTTGATAGCGCCGGAGTCTACTTCAATGCTGGGCAAGAATGGGCGCACATATCGCTTGGATATAAGATGGCTATGATGTGGAGGTATAGAAATGACATTGAAATCCTCTGTGTCGGAAGCTCCAGAACTGAAAATAGCCTTATGGTGACTGCGATTACAACAGGCTTTGCTCAGAATATGGGACATTCGGGCAATGATTTGGATGCTTCTTTGTATGTTGCCGAAAACTACGGTTTGAATCATTTGAAAAAGTTGAAGTTCATTGTCGTTTCGATAGATATAGACCTTTGGCAAAGCTCGACGGAATTTACAGAAATGATCATTACGAATCAGGCTGGTTTTGTGTATGACCAGAATCATGATTTCTGGGTAGATGGCTTGCCCGATTGGTTCTTGGATGCGGTCGAAGAAGCATCGCAATATTCCGATATTGCGAAAACAATTTATGAACCGTCTCGCGGTTTCTTTAGCGATGATGGCGTTGCTTGGGGCCCTGCAACGGTGGAACAGGATTCCAACTGGGGTGGCGCTGTTGGTGAAGCGAAAATCAAGTGGAATCTTGAACGCCTGAGGAATTTCCTTGCTAAAACATCTTCGACGAATGTGAAAGTTGTCGGCGTTATTTTCCCGTTGAATCCTGGATATAAAGAAACGGGTTCTTATGGACGTTATGGACCTCGCCGTTCCGAGGCAATGAAAATTTTGGATTCGCTGAATCTCTATCAAAAGGAATTTTCGCATTTTACTTTGATGGATGAAAATAAGAATGGTAATCATGACTACCCTGATAAATGTGCTCTCAATACGGACCATCTCAGTATTCAGGGCGCAAGTAAAGTGACGCTACGTCTTGATTCGCTTTTGCAAAAATTGAAATGATTGAAAAGGAGGGGAGATTATGAATTTTTTTGATATTCAAAAAAAGATCATTTTGTTCTCGGCGCCTTTACTGGGCTCCCTTTTGGGCGCATGTTCAGATGATTCTCCGACACGGACCGAAATGAGTTCGCCTTTGGTTTGTCGCGTGCAGGAAAATTGTTCCGACGTGACTTTGCATGATGATTTTGCCTTGATCAAGGCTACGGGTAAGTTTGTTGAATTGGGAACGAATTTAAAATCGGCTCCGCTAAAAGAACGCCCGCAGATGGATGTTAAGTTCTTGTACAATTATCAGCTGGGGCTGCACGAAGTCACCTGTGGTGAATTTAATGAGTTGATGGGGAAAGATCGTAGAAAAGAAAATCCTATTGATCTCGAATGTGCAAATAAATCATTACCCGCTGTAAACGTGACTTATTACGATGCCGTTCTTTTTGCAAATGCGAAAACAAAGGCTGCTTATTGGGCGATTAATGATGGAGGAAAACAATTAATCGATGATACGGCGTACACCTATTCTTCTGCTGAATTTGATAAGAATGGACATTGCATCCTTATGCAGGGCCTGAGATTTAACCCTAATGTCGATGCGTTCCGCCTGCCGACGGAAGCGGAATGGGTATATGCGGCCAGTCTTTCGTTCAATAACGAAAGAAGTTGGAATGCCGGAAATTCCGATTTTAAAGCTCATGAAGTTTGTCTGAAAAAAGATGTAAATGGATTCTGTGATTTGTTTGGTAACGTCACGGAATGGGTAAATGACTGGAATGGATATTTCCGTGATACAACGATTTCAAATTTTGTCGGAGCGACAGATGGCGGGAGCCTCGGTGAACGCGTGATTAAGGGCGGAAGCTTTAGGAGTGAACTTTCGTCGATTAATCTTTATTCTCGTGGCGATGTCTATGCCATAACGGGAACGAGTGCTTCCGATTATTTGGGTTTCCGTTTGGCGTATGGCAAAATCGAAAATCCTGTTTGGCTTGACGCTTCTGGTTCTGCAGTCGCTTCGAATCTTTCGATTGTCGCTAGCGCGAAGAGTGTGGCATCGTTTTTTGGAGTCAATCGTATTAAGTCTAAACTCGCTTTCCGTAATGATGTTTCTGGAAATCTTGCGTATGTCGATTTCGGAAGAGCGTTGCCTACGATTGTGGAAATAAGGGATACCATTAGCGTTTATCATCCGGACATTTCACCTGACGGAAAACGTGTTGCATTTTCTACGGGAATTGAGGGCTTTAATGGCGAGTCTGTTGTTTACGTTCGTAACTTGGATGCAGAGGGGAGTAACCTCGTGAAACTTGATGTAAAATCAGCTGCAATTCCGCGTTGGCGCGTGCTGAAAAATGGTGATACGGTGATTGTCTATGTGACAAGCGCCGTGAACAACAGAACCGAATCAAGTTTTAAATCGCAGTCTACATGGCAAGTGAAATTTGCAAATGGAAAATTTGGCACGCCAGAAAAACTTTTTGATGGTGCGTACCATGGAGGCATTAGCGATGATGAAACTCTGACGGTAACGGGATCGCGAATGTTACGCGCTCGTATTGCACCGAATGGCAAAACTCTAGCGGATGGAAAAGATACATTTTGGTATAATGAAGAGCAGGCTTGTAATGCTTCGTTAAATCGACTGACTAAAAAGACTTTGTTCCTTGATTTTGGTGGCAAAACTGGAAAAGAATTTGTGGGTTCGGATTACTCGACCCATCAAAGATTGCTTGTCATGGATAGCGTAGGGAAACTGATTTCTACGGTTGGCTTGGCGGAGAGTTTCAGTTATGATTATTATGCGTTTGACCATAGTGAATGGGTGTTGAATGACGACAAAATGGCTGTTGTCACGCTTAATGTTATTGGTGGCGCTCATAAGACCATTGCTTTGGTGAATATCGAGGATGGATCGATGACAGAACTTGTACAAGGTGAAGAACTTTGGCATCCGTGTTTTTGGGTCTCGAAGGGGAATTCTTCGGAAAAATCGAATTGGGATGCGGATAGCGTTGGTGTATATGTTTCCGCCGCGAACCAAGTGTTCTATCTGCTTTCTCATAAAATGCCGATGTTCTGGAAACTTAAAGATTCTGTAGAACTTGTAGCTCTTGGCAATTCCCATATGTGGGCTGCGTTTGATCCTTCTTCGATGAGCGTGTCCTCTATGAATATGGGCTTTTACCCATGCGACATGCATTGCCAACATTATATGTTTAAAAATTATGTTTTGAATCATGCCTCCAATGTTAAATACATTGTTGTTGGGCTTGATTTTGATTTGTGGTTCAATTATGAAGAACGGAGCGATATGGAATGGAGTATGGGAAACGCTCCTGGCTTTAGATACGACGAAAATCATGATTTTTATCTTGACGGTGTTGATGATGCCTTTGTTAATCTCGTTATGGAAAATGCCTCTGCTGATGCGGAATACATTATCGCAAAACGCGGATGGCAAGAAATTACGGATAATCTTGGATGGTGTAATGACAAGGGTGTTGCCGTTGTGGATGAGGATTCTGTATGGAGCGATTGCCTGTTTAATAAAAACATGGGAAATTGCCTTGAAGAATCGGATTTGAAGACTTGTATTTTAACGTATCATTTGGATATCTGTGTCGCAGATTCTAGCTTGAATAAATGCCTTAAACATTCTAAAATTAGCCAGTGCTCTGCCGTTTTTTTAGGAGATGTAGACAAATTAAAAGATATTATCCGTCTTGCTAAAGAAAGAAATATTTTCGTTATTGGCGCGATTCTCCCGATCAGTCCGTATTATAAGCAGACGGGGGCGTATGGTCGTCACGGAATGCTTCGAAGTCATGCGGAAAAACTGATTGAAGAAATAAAAACATTGGCCGAAGGTAAGTCAAATTTTGTAGTTTTTGACCAAAATATGTTAGGTGATCATGATTATCCGAGCTCCATGTCTTATGATTATGATCATTTGAACCGAGTTGGTGCAAAACGTTTCACAACAAGATTAGATTCCTTGTTGAAAACAGTGAGGTAGTATGAAAAAACTGTATTTGGTTTTTGTGATGTGTTTTTCGGCATTGCTGTTTATAGCATGCTCTGATTCCGATGGTGTTTCTCCGAATTCGAATACCTTGGTAGAGTCTCTTCCTGGAATGGAAATGGTTAAAGCGACAAATAGTTCTGTTCTTTTAGGGACGAACGATGTGTCTGCAAAAGCGGATGAACGTCCGCAAATGGAGGTTGTTTTTGATTATGAATTTTTGTTTGGCAAGAATGAAGTGACATGCAGTGAATTTAATTCACTGATGAAATCGGCTTCAGGTCTTTCTCTTAAATGTGATCAAGATAGCTTGCCTGCAACGGATATCACTTATTATGACGCGGTTTTGTATGCAAATGCCCGTAGCAAAGCCGAAAACTTTGATACCGTTTATACTTATAATAACGCTTCGTTTGACAACGATAAGCATTGCACAAATTTAGATGGCTTTGCGTTCCATCCCGAAAAGAAAGGATACCGCTTGCCGACAGAAGCCGAGTGGATGCTTGTTGCCAAAAATAACTGGAATCCGTCTGAAGGCTGGACTGCAGAAAATTCGGATTATAAGTTGCATAAAGTCTGCAGCAAGGCTAAGTCCGATGCTAAAGTTTGCGACATGATTGGTAACGCTATGGAATGGGTGAACGACTGGTTCGGCGCTTTCCGCGATACGTCCTTGACAAATTATGTCGGTGCTCCTGATGGTGGATCTTTGGGACACCGTATTGTAAAAGGGGGGAGCTACCGCAGTTCGTCTGAATCTATCAATATGTACAATCGTGGAGACGTTTATACAGTAACATCTTCGACTCGTGCGGATTATGTGGGCTTCCGTCTTGCTTTTGGAATCATTCCCGAGGCAACTTGGATGGGCTCCGATGGCAAGGCTTTGACGAGCCGTATTGTGGCTCTTGCAAATTCTGCCAAGATGCGTTCTGCAACGGGTACGTATAAGGTAAAATTGGCGTTCCGCAATGACCTCACGGGAAATATTGCGTTTATCGATTATTCAAGCGGAATCCTTTCTGTAACAGAAATATCAGATAAGATTGATGCTTATCATCCAGAAATATCGCCGGATGGAAAGAAGGTGGCTTTCTGTACGGGAGAGGAAGGACGTGATAGTGATACTTTGTCAGTTTATGTTCGCGATTTGAATGCGGATGGATCTAATCTTGTAAAGTTGAACGTGAAAGGCGCTGCGATTCCGCGCTGGCGCGTTCTTGACAATGGCGATACAGTCATCGTTTATGTTTCGAATCCTGGAAGTAATAAGGATGATGCTACGTTTAAATCGACTTCGACGTGGCAGGTGAAATTTGCCAATGGAAAATTCGGCGAGCCGAAAAAACTTTTTGATGGCGCTTACCATGGCGGTATCAGCGAAGACAATAGACTAGCTGTGACTGGTGCACGTCTCTTGCGTGCCCGTATAGCAAAGTCTGGTTCGACTGTAACGGAATCTGCAACCGATACGGTGTGGTATAAAAATGGCGATGAGGCAGAACAGGCTTGCAATGCTTCTCTTGCAAAGGATGGCAGCAAGCGCACCTTGTTCCTTGATTTCGGAGCTAATGAAAAATCTGGGAAGAACAAGATGGGCCGTGACTTTGTTGGAAAAGATTATGGTGTGCATGAACGTTTGCTTATTGCGGATTCGACAGGAAAACTCGTTCAGTCTGTTGCTGCTCCGAGCGGCTATTCGTTCGACCATAGTGAATGGGCTACTGGAATTGCAAATCTTGCTGTAGCAACACTTGCGAATGTAAATGGTGCTCATGAAAAAATTGTCCTTGTGAATTTGTCTGATAGCTCGGCCATTGATCTTGCCGAAGGTGATGAACTGTGGCACCCGAATTTGTGGGTGCAGAAAGCGTCTGCTTCTAGTGCAAATGGCAAATTGGATCCAGATAGTGCTTGTGTTTATATGACCGAGAAAACAAACATTGCAACTCGCCTTATGAAAGTCAAGATGGATTATTTCTGGAAGTATCGAGATACTACGGAACTCGTCGTTATCGGTTCCTCGAGATCGTTTGCGGGTATGGATCCTGAATATATCAAGTCTATGTTTGCAATCAATATGGCTTATTCGGCTCAGGATATGGAAAGCACAACGTTCTTTGTGAAAAACTATATCTTGCCTTTGATGCCAAAATTAAAAGTCATTGCGTTGACTTTGGATTATGACCGTTGGTATGTCAAGGATGAAAATTTCTCTGTTTGGTTTGCCGATATTCCTGGTTATGAATACGATAAGAATCATGATTACTGGAAAGATGGCTTGATTGGAGATATGTATGAAGCGGCGCAAGCGGCTTTGAATCCTACGGAAGATGAATACGCCCAGTTTGGATACCATCGCGGCCTTTACAATGACCCGGCTCAAGGATGGGGAATCCCAAATCCTGAAGTTGCTAATGATTCCAATTGGTTTAATATTGACCGCTCGGGTTTTGATTTTAACTTGCAAAAGTTGACGGAAATTTTGGAATTAACTCGCAATCATGATGTTTACGTTGTGGGTGTAGTTTATCCGCAATCGCCGAATTACTTGAAAACTAATGCTTGGGGACGCTATGGACCTACTCGTGGTGCGGCTAAAATTATGCAAGATGCTGTTCAGGAACTGACTGAAAAGTATCCGAATTTTGCCGTGCTTGATGCATACCATGATGGACATCATGATTTTGTCCCAGAAGCATTTGCCAATGAAGATCATTTGGGACTCATTGGTGCTCAAATTATGGCGACAAGTCTTGATTCGCTGTTGAAAGTAAATTTGAAGTAATTGCTTGATGTCGGTGTCGAAGTGGTATGTTATTGCGATTAGTGCGGTTGTTGCACTTTTTGCAGTATTTCCGCTGACGGATACCGATATTTGGTGGCATTTGGCTTGTGCACGTGAATGGGTGACTACGTGGACTCCAGTTCGCGAACCTGTTGTGAACGTGCACGAGTATTTTCAGCAGACCGTTGCTTTTGTGTATAACCTCGGCGGAGCCCCTTTGCTCGTGGCGTTTAAGGCTTTTTTGTGGGGCTACGTTTTCACGTTGTTCCTGTGGCCGTCGGTGCGAAGAATGCCGCGAAATGCGCCGAATGCGCCTGGTTGTCATCTCGGCCTTGAGCCGGAATCTCCTTTGCTATTAGCGATTCTTGTAGTTCTTCTCTTCATTTTTCGTTACCAATTCGAAATCCGTCCCGTCCTCTTTTCGCTCTTGTTCCTCGGCATTTATTGGAATGTGCTACCTTGGCTGTTTATTGGGGCGGGGCAGGAACGTGACTCTCAGCCATCGTGTCGTTCTGGAACGGAACGTAAGTGTTGTGATAGAATCCGTAAAGCAAAGCGGATTGCGCTGGCCATGTTGATTCTTGTTTTGCAATTTCTTTGGTGCAAATTTCAAGGCCTATACATTCTCGGATCAATTTTCGCATTAGTCTTTTTTGCGCAAGAATGGTGGACTTGTCGCTGTGATGGGGCTGTTGTAGCTCGCAAAACGATTGCGTTCCAAACTTGTTTTGCCGTACTACTATTTGCAATGCCGTTCTTCCATCGCGAAGGCCTGAATCTTTTCTTGTATCCGTTTGGCTTGCTCGACCGATTGCTCGGGCTTTCTCCATCTGCTGCCATTTTTGCAAGTGAAATTGCCGAAAATCGTTCGCCTATTACGCTTTTGATGGCGGGGGAGAACGTTTTGCAATCGGCGCTGATGATTGTACTGTGTGTCGTTGGAATTTTTGCTGCTGTTCTTCGGTTACGTTTGGTTTTCTCGACTAGTCGTCCTTGGAACAGTCATTTTCGAAGCGAAGCTGAGGGAATCCATAATTTCCCTGTCGAAGGATCTAGAACTTTATGGCTTCTCGTAACAGTGCTTCTCGCTTTTGTCGCCGAACGCAACTTTGTGCTCTTTTTGCCGGTGTTTTTCGCTGTTCTTCTTCCCTGGATTCTTCAGACCAACGGTCTTCAGAATGACGAAATGCATTCCATGTGCGCTTCGCTCAGGATGACATCGCATGCATCACTTGTCTTACTTGCTTTCCTCTTTGGACTTTGGCTTCGCAGCGTTTCCAATTACGATTCGATGGTCGCGTGCCAGCGCGTGCCTGTGGCTGCGACGCAGTGGATGCTTGAAAATCCGCATCCGGGAAGGCTGTTCAATGATGATCGTGCTGGAGGCTATTTGGCTTTTATGAACCCTTCGGATTCAACGTATATCGATGGGCGTTTTATCCTCAAAACCGCGGAATTTTTCGAGCGCTATCTTAGCTATTCGACGGATCCGCAAACATTCCTTCACGATGCCGATGTGCAGAATATTGACCGTGTTGTGCTCCCGCTCCGCTATTATGCCCGCTGGGATAAATTGCTTTCAACCCTTGATTCTGCCGAAAATTGGCACCTTGCGTACCGCGATTCACTTTTTGTAGTGATGGACCGCACAGGGCGCTAAAACGTATGACATAAATAATTTATTTTTGGTCGCTAATAATTTATTTTCTTATAGAATTAACGGCCCTTTGGGCATAGGAGTTGTGTATGAATCGTTTGGCAAAATTGGGTCTTGCTGGCCTCTTTGCTTTTGGTCTTGCTCAGGCTAAGGTGAACTTCCCGTTCCCGCAGATGTCCGATTACGGTGGAAATGCAACGCTTTTGAGCGACAAGGCTAAGGCTTCCGAAGAATTGAAGTCCCAGTTTGCTTATTGGCTCAAGACTATGTACAACGAAAGTGGTGATGTTGCCGGTGTGCGTTCCGATCCGGGTTCTGATCAGTATTTCTCGGAAGGTGTCGGCTACGGCATGCTTTTGATGGTCTATTTTAGCGACAACACAACGAGCTATCAGCCGCAATTCGACAAGATTTGGAACTTCTACAAGAAAATGATGAACGAAAACGGCCTGATGGTTTGGAAAGTCGGAAATCTTTCCCAAAAGTATGACCAGG
>CAMUYW010000030.1 GCA_947165045.1 uncultured Fibrobacter sp.
CGGTCGTATATTTCTTTTCGGTTTCAGCAATATAATATTCCGGATTTTCGCGGATTTTCTTAATATCAAGCATTTGATTGCCTCGGTTGGAAAATTTTTTACGCGAGTAAAGATAGTAATTAGAGTTTCTAGTTACTAGCTATAAATCGCTAGAAACGCAATTAAATGTCGTAAAGATTGGGCCAAGGCCTCTAACATTTTGGGATGTCTTCCTTTGTTGTAGTTCCTTACACCGATAATTTTTCGGAACTTGTTGTTCCACTTCGTTTTTGATGTACACTAAGGTCTAGGGAAAGGAATAGAACATTGGGTAAAACAATGAAGGAATATGAGGAGTACACAAATGAAATTCCCTTTAATGTTGTTGGTCGCCATATCTTTCTCATTCGCCCAATGGGGCGGCGGTGGTGGCGGAAAATCTCTGAACGACTATAAAAAAGTGTCGGTTTCTGGCAGAGAAATACACGTGTATGCGCCATCGGGTCTTAAGGACAATAGCCCGCTGCTCATTTCTTGCCACGGTATGGACCAGGATCCCAACTATCAGCAGTCCAATACTCATTGGGAAGCTGTCGCTGATACGGCTGGTTTTGTCGTTGTCTATCCGAGAGGTGGTACGGGCATGAGCACTTGGGATATCAGCGGTGACAAGGATACCAAGTGGATGACCGAAATTATTGCCCAAATGCAAAAAGACTATAAAATCGATACCAAACGCGTGTATCTTTCGGGATTCTCCATGGGTGGTATGTTCACTTATCATTCCATGAGCAAGATTGCAGATAAAATTGCAGCTTTTGCCCCTACGTCCGGTACAAACGTGATGGGTGCTTCTAAGGCTCAGCGCCCGGTTCCTATCATTCATCCGCATGGAACTAACGATGATGTTTTGAATTACAGCCAAGTTGAAGGTTTCCTTAAGAATTATCGTGACCAGTTCCATTGCCCGTCTCAGGCAGAAGAACAAAAGAATTATCCTAATGCCGAAAACTCGGGTGCTACGATGTACACTTGGGGCCCCTGCGATGAAGGCGTTTATATCAAGCATTTGAAACTTCCTGGCCGTGGTCATAGCCCTTCCAAGGCTGATGTTTCGGACATCTGGAACTTTGTGAAGGAATGGACCGTTGATGGTAAAATTGGTGCGGCTCCGAAAATCGAAGTTCCGACCGATAGAGATTCTGTGTTTAACGGCTCCTTCTCGGATTCGCTTGAACTTGCTGGCTGGACACTGAACAAGAACAGTGGTGAAGGCTCATTAAAATTCACCGACGGAAAGGCTGAAATCGAAGTGACCAAGAAGGGCTCGAAGGCTAGCGATATTCAAGTTGTTCAAGATGGGTTCCATTTTGACAAGGGGCAGGGATACAAACTCACGTTTGATGCTTGGGCTGCTACCGATAAATCTCTAGAAGTGGATATCGGGAAAAATTCTGGCTCGAAGAGCTACTTGGATTCTGCTGTGAAGCTCAATCTCGGCACTGAAAAGAAAAATTATGAAATTAAGTTTGTTATGAATGAATCCACCGACAAGAATGGTCGCCTTGCATTCAATGCTGGCGCATCTACAGGTAGCTTGTTCATTGACAACGTTGTTCTGACCAAGATTGATTCTAGCGAAGTGGGCGGCAAGACCCGCATTGCAAGCGGCAGAGTTTTGCTCTCTAGCGAAAGAACATTTAGCGTGTACGATACGAAGGGCGCCTTTGTTTGCAAGCTTACATCTCGCGTGAACGATATTCAGAAGAAGCTGAATTCGATGCGTCTTGAAAAGGGCTTGTATGTCGTCAAGGATGGTAGCTTCAATCGAGTGTTCTCTGTGAAGTAATTAAAAGCCCGCGATTGCGGGAAAGGGAAAGTTCTTTTGCAAAGTCCATGGCAATTATTTGCCGTGGGCTTTTTTGTTATGGAATTGTTCGCGGAAATTTCGCTGCGATTGGAAATGCGCGCGGTTTATAGGATGCGCTTTGAAATGCGATTAATATTGCGCGGGATTTGTTAGGCGAGAGGTTCGGCGAGGAGGGCGAAGGGTTCCGCATCGGTGATGCGGACGCGTAGCGTTGTCCCTGCAGGAAACGTTCCCTGAAGCGCGACAGGGCGGTATGCGGTGTTGCGTGCAATTGTCGTGCCGCTGCGGTAGCCCTGCTTCTCGGTGACAACAGTGCATTCGTCGCTAATCCATTTGCGATTGTTTTCCTGTGCAATTTGCTGGAACGCTTCGGCAAGAATCGCGGAGCGTTCGTGTTTGACACTGTCGGGAACGGCTGCGGAATGCGCGTTGCTTGTTGCTGCATCGAGACTTGTATTGCCTGCTTCGAGACGAGCTGCGACGGTACCTGGGCGTGCTACGAATCGCGTGATGTTGCAGACTGTCGGGCGCGTTTCTTTCAAAATGTTCAATGTGTCGTTGAAATCTTCCGCAGTCTCTCCAGGATAGCCAACGATAAGGTCTGTGCTGAGCGTGAACTTGCTAAAGCGCTTGTTGAATTCGTTGGCGAGAATGGCGTAATCTTGTGCGGTGTGGCGGCGGTTCATCGCCTTGAGTACGCGTTCGCTCCCACTTTGTACAGGTATGTGGATGAACTTGTAAATGCGTTCGTCCGTGAAGCAATCGAGCAGCGCTTCTTGATAGCCGAGGACATGGCGCGGGTTGCCCATGCCGAGGCGAATGCGGTAATTGCCGTTCACATGTGTTAAAATGCGTTGCGTGAGTTTGGCGAGATTGGTGCCGATGTCGAAACCGTAGCAGGCGCAGTCCTGGCCGGTCAATTGGATTTCGAGGCAACCGTCATCGACGAGCGCTTGGACTTGATCGACAATGGCGTTGGGCGCAAAGCTGTGAAGGCGACCTTTGACAAGATGCGTGCTGCAGAACGCGCAGGCGTCGAGGCAGCCTTCTTCGATGTTCACAATGCCGACAAACGGCGACTCGCGAAGCGTCATGCTGCCTGTCATTCTGGAGCCCCCCGCAACTCGTGCGGGATAAACTCTGGCGATCGAATCTATGGACCCTATCGCGTTGCTCCAGGGTGACATTTTTTTTTCAAGTTCTGTGAGCGTTGTGAATTGCACTTTGGGGACTACTCGAATTGCTTCTTCGCGGAAGTCCTTGGGGGCGCAACCCGTGATGTAAATGGGAACACCGGGATAAGTGCTTGCTGCTTTGCGCAGGAGTTTTAAAGCGCCTGAGTTTCCTTTGACCGTGCAAACGTTCAAGTAAAATGCTTCCGGCACGGAATTTGCAGCCTGCACGGCTGAATCTTCGGATTTTGCAACGTTCCCGTTAGAACTCGCGGCATCTCCGACAGCGCGTCCCAGAAATTCAAACGTAACTTCAGCCTTTCTCGAAAGAATACGCGCAATCTTTTCACCGTCACCGAAGTTTGCTGCACAGCCTTGGCTTAAGACGACTATCATTTTGTGAATTTTTCCAGCGTGATGCCGCTGTAATAGTGCGTTAAAATCTGGATGTAGCTTTGTCCGGCTTGTGCGCGTGCGCGTGCGCCCATTTGGCAGAGCCCAACGCCGTGTCCAAAGCCTTTGCCTTTAAGAATCCAAAGATTCCCGTTGCGGTGGATGCGGAAAAAGCTAGAGGGGAGGATGGTGCCGCCGCGTTTGAATAGCCAGCGGATTTTATCGGCCTTGGCGGTGAATTTCCCATTGTTCGTCGAAATTTCGAGCGTGTGGATGCGACCGCTCTTGAGCGTGTCCAAAATAGTGATGGAATGGATGCTTGAAAAACTTGGGACGTTCGCTTTTGCTTCTTTAGCGTTTATCTGGAATAAATCTTGCAGTTCGTCGTCAGTGAATTCGCGGGTCCATTCGGTGTAATTTGATTCCTTACACCACGGTGTTCCATCGGGGCGAAGGTCGGGCTTGTTTTTGAGATACGGGTGGTCTGGGCGGCCCCAGGTGGCAATGCCTTCGGTTTCTCCGCCGCAAGTGGAATGGTAATAAGCGGTGATAAATTCGCCGTTGTAGGTCATCACGACGCCTTCAGTTTCACGGACGGCTTTGTCTGTAGTTTCGGTAGCGCTTTGGAGGCCCTTGTAGACCTGGTCGCGCGTGTCGGCATAAATGTCGAAGCCCTGCGAGGAGCGACTGCTGAAATGCTTGTAGGCGTATGTGCGGGCGGCGATGGCTTGTGCCTTGAGCGCTTCGATTCTGGATTCGTCGAGTTTGCCGATTTCGTAGGGGAGAACGCCTCGCAGGTATTGTTCCATGTCGATGACGTTGATGGCGCTTAACTTATTCCCGTTGGCGGTGATGATGATTTCACCTTCGTAGCAGGCTTTGTTGAGTGATGTGCGGTCGGTCGCAATCGCAATGCATTGGCCCGGCGCAGAACCTGTGGCTTTGAATACGCGCCGGTCTGCTGTTTGTTGGCGCTTTGTCTTCGTCTTGATTTTGAGCTTGCCCTTGGTTGCTGTGATGTGCAATTCCTCGTTTTTTTCGCGAACGAAGATGTTTGGGACACCAACGAAAACGCCTACTTTGAGGGGCCTGTTGAGCTCACGAGAAATCTTTTGTGTGACGATGGCATGGTTTTGCGCTGCGCTTGCTTGTTCGGATACACTGCTTGCTTCGATTGGTTCGTGGTTGGCGGCACACGACGCGGATGCAAAAGACAATGTCGCCCAAGTGAGTGGCGACATTGCTAGCGCAAATACAGAAAATATCCGGCGCAGATTCATGAACCTTTATTTTTTCTTGAGCTTGGCCTGAGTTTCTTTGGCCATCTTGCGGAGCTTGGACTGGTTCATCGTGCGGTCTGATGTCGAGATTTTATCGACAAAAAGGTCACCGTTGAGGTGGTCGCATTCGTGCTGGATGCAGCGTGCGAACAAACCTTCGCAGTTATGAATTTCCTGAGCTTCGCCGTTGATGTCAAAGAAGCGTACGGCAACTTTGTCCGGGCGGACAACGTTGCAGAAAATATCCGGGAGCGAGAGGCAACCTTCGTCATAGTCGGTCGGCTTGGCATCCGGTTCAGCTTCCCATTCGGGGTTGAACATGATGTACGGACGTGGTTCCTCTTCGTCGGGGATTGCTGTATCGATCACCACGAGACGGATATTCTTGCCGATTTGCGGTGCGGCAAGTCCACAACCAGGAGCTTCGTACATGGTTTCGAGCATGTCTTTAGCGAGCTGGCGGAGTTCCGGCGTGATTTCGGTGATGGGTTCGCACTTTTTGCGAAGCACCGGGTCACCGTAAATTCTGATGGGGAGAATGGCCATGATTACTTCTTTTCTTCGACCTTAGCGGACGTATCGTTGTTGATGACGCGGAGAATGGCTGCCTTTTCGAATTCGATGGTGGAGGTGCCAGTGCGGAGCGTGATGATGTTTTCTTCCATGCTTGCGATGGTGCCGATGATGCCCGCTGCGGTCATGACCTTATCGCCCTTCTTGAGCTGCTTGCGCATTTCGTCCATCTGCTTCATTTCCTTCTGCTTCGGGCGTATGAAGAAGAGCCACATCACCACAAAGAGGAGAATGAGGGGGAGGAAACTGGCGAGTGCACCCGGCTGTTCCGGCTGAGCGGCAGCGGCATCCTGAGCAAAAGCGGCGATGGAGGAAAGTGTTACGAGAAGTGCAGAAAGTTTCATAATAAACCTTTTAGGGGTTGAATGTGTTACGGGGTAAAGATAGAAAATTTAAAGAAGCTTCTTGTCCAACTGCGGGTAGATGCGGTTGAGTTCGAGAAGGTTTAGGAGTTTGTCGAAGTCTGCTGCGTATTTTTCGCTTTGGGTTGCAAAAAGCAGTTGCTTTTGAAGGAGCGATTCGAGATTTCGCGGGGTGAGTGACATTCCATGCATGGAACGCTTTGTCTGCGCGATAAGAGCTTCCGTTGTAATGGCAACACGTCCGTCTGCCTGAAGTTCGCCTTTGTCGCACGCGGCCTTGACGAATGCTGTCAGAATGGCTTGATCTGTAAGCGAGAGTATGTTGGATGAGGTGCTCTTGTAAATAGCCCTATGTCGTAGAGTCTCGTAGAGAATTGTGATAAGAGGCTTGTTCTCGACGGATACGGATTCCGCTTGCAATCGGACTAGCTTGAAATCTTGTAAAATGCCTAATAGCTTGTATGTTTCGATTGCTGAGAGCCTTGAAAAATTTCTTAATTCGTTTTGTATTGTGTCCAAACTAATTATCTTGTTTTGTAATTTCGAAAGAATAAAAAGAAGCGATGGAAACGCTGTAATGAAATCGCTCTTGCGCTTGTTTTCTTTTGCAATGTGGTTGCGTTGAGTCAGGAATGAAAGAATGGACTTTAGCCAAATAGGCTGTTCTTTCATGGTGTCGTGAAAAATTGATTGCGGAATAACTTCGATTTCACAGTCTTCTTCAGCGCATACCGTGTAATCCAAGGGCTCTCCTGCGACAAGGCTCATTTCGCCAAATGTTGAACCAGGACCGAAATTCTGGATTTGAACTCCGTTTTGCTCGTCTTTCGTTGTGGCGGAAAGAGTCCCGCTTTTAACGATATAAAACGAGTGGGGATTGTTGCCTTGCAGGCAAAGTGTTTCGCCTTCCTTCAAAATCATTTGACCGTTCCCTTGATGTTTGGTTCGTTCTGCAAAGCCAATAAATAGTAATTTACTTTATCTATATTGAGGGCGAAAAGATGATTTTCTTGTTCGGTGAACCATTCAAATTGCTGCATCTGGAGCCAGTCTGCAACGCTTATTTCAAGGTTGTGTTCCTTGAACAGATTTATCCAGGCGGAACCGTCTTTGGCTGTGTCCGCTTCGAGAGTCGATAGCCAAACAAGAACCTTTTTTTGTTGGAGCGAGAGCTTGAACGGGTGCCAGGGAAGGTCTTGATCTTGTGATTTGAGGAAGTCCGAAAAAATGCCGAGGAGTTGAGGTTCGGGAACGGTAAGCGCTGTCCCATCGCCTTGCGGGACGAGCATTTTTCGGCGAATAAGTGTTTTTAGGGCTTCTGTTGCTGTTGGAATGGGCGTCTTGGTAAGCCACGCGAACTCTTGCAACAGCGTTTGGGACTGCAAAATTTCGTCTTTGGATTGATATTTGCAGAAAGAGGCGAGGCTTGCGAGCGGGTTATCTGTTTTTGTAGAGCGGATAGACTCGTTTATTCTGCGCGTTTTGGATGAAATGGCCCTGATAACTGCCAAAAGCCATACGGGGAGGCTCTTGAGCTCGGATTCCATGCATTCGTCGTTAATGATGGTAATTGTTGAATCGACGGTAGCTTGGAAAATGTAACGTACGGGTTCGCGTTCGAGAAGGGCGCCTACACCTACGAGATTTCCGGGGAGAATTCTAAAAACGACCTTGTTGTTTGCTTTTGGATCAAGTGCGAGAAGCTCACCTTCGTTCAAAAGGATGATTTTCTTGTCTTCATCCTGTGGTGAGGATACAACAAAACCCGCCTTCACGCGAAGTTGCGTGGGCGGGATAAGTCTTGGTTGCGAATTCCCCGTAATCATCGGGAAATAACCGCCTTCGAAGTCCGGCTAATTAAGCCTGGCGTTCTTCGATACGTGCAGCCTTACCGCGGAGGTCGCGCATGTAGTAAATGCGAGACTGGTGAACCTTACCGGAGCGTTCGACAACGATGGAGTCGATGCGCGGAGAGTTGACCGGGAAGATACGTTCGACAGCGACAGAGCCGGACATCTTGCGGACCGTGATGGACTTGCCGATGCCAGAGTTCTTCTGCTGAATAACGACGCCCTTGAACGGCTGGATACGTTCCTTGGTACCTTCGATAACCTTAACGTTAACGGTAACGGTATCGCCAGCGCGGAATGCCGGAAGGTCGGTCTTCAAATTTTCATTCTGGATTGCTTCAATGTTCAGGGACATAATGTGTACCTCGTTATTATTTGTCGCCAAATGTAGTATTTATTTCAAGATTTTTAAAGATGTCGGGACGTCTTTCTTGCGTTCTTTTTAACGATTCTTGGCGTCTCCACTCTGAAATGTTCTTGTGATGACCGGAAAGTAGCACTTCGGGCACCTTTTTTCCTTCGAATTCTTCGGGGCGGGTGTAGACCGGCCATCCCAAAACGCCTTGCGCGAAGGAGTCTGTCTCGCCGGATTCCTTGTGACCCAGAGCTCCGTCTAACAGTCGCACTACGGCGTCCGTGACGAGCATTGCCGGAAGTTCGCCTCCGCTCACGACAAAATCTCCGATGGAAATTTCCATGTCGACTTCGGTCTGGCGGATTCGGTCATCGATTCCCTTGTAATGCCCGCAGACAAGTACAAGGTGGTTTTCTTGAGAGAGTTCTTTGGCAATCTTGTGGGTGAACGGAACGCCATCTGCCGTGAGGTAAATGACTTTGCCGCCATCTTCCTTGACTCCTGTGCTGCGAATCGCTTTGGCTAACGGTTCGGGACGGAGTACCATGCCAGGTTCGCCACCGTACGGAACATCGTCCACTTGCCCGTAGGCATTGATGGCGAAGTCGCGCAGATAGACCGTGTTGAACTCAAACAAGCCTTTTGCCTGTGCACGGCCCATGATTGAACTTTTCATGGGCGCAAACATTTCGGGGAAGATGGTGATGCAGTCGATCTTCATCGTTCCTCCGGGCAAAGGGATTTTAAATAATCGCTATCGCAAACAATAAACTTTCCGTCTTCGTTGATTTCCTTGACGCAATCATCAATCCAGGGGGCGAGGATGGACTTGCTGCTGAATTCGGATTGCATGGAGAGGTCGAACTTGATGTGGAACGCGTCGACCGTCATCAGTTCTTGCACTTCGAGGACTTCTCCGACATCGCGGCCGTCTTCGGTGTGAACGCGGAAACCTTCTAAATCGTCAATGTAATATTCGCCTTCGGGGAGCGGGAGACGTTCGGATTCGGGAATCATGACGTCGGCATTGACGAGGACTGCTACGGCTTCCGGTGTGTCGAAACCCTTGAATTTCAAGTGCCAAATCGTGTTGGCGACTTTAGCGTCTTCGAGGGTGAGTTCCAGGACTTCGCCATTCCTCTTTTTGACGCGCACGTCTTTAAGGCTCTTGCAGCGGTTTAAATCATGGGTCAGTGGCATTGCTTTGATGTAGCCCTTAACGCCATGCGCACGCATGAGCTGGCAGACGGTGATGTAATCTTGTGCGTCGGACATTGGAATTTAGACGAGGAAAGTTATTGCTAAAGAAAAAAGTCCCGTGCATGCGCACGAGACTCTTCTTTAAAAGCGCAATTAAGCCTGAGCTTCTTCGGCGGCCGGAGCTTCAGCAGCTTCCTTAGCGGCCTTTTCAGCTTCGAGACGAGCCTGAGCCTTCGGGCTCAACTTTCTCTTCTTGGACTTGATTTCACGAGCGACCGGAGCCTTGCCTTCGATGGAGCGGTTGGCCTTGAGTTCGTTGAACAAGTCAGAGATGCCAGTCTTCTTGAGGAGGGACTTGACGGTGTCAGACGGCTGAGCACCGACGGAGAGCCACTTGAGGACCTTTTCCTGTTCGAAGCGGATTTCCGGCTGCTTGAGGTTCGGGTTGAAGAAACCGACCTGTTCGATAAAGCTATCGTCGCGTGCCTTACGATTGTCGATGACGACGACGCGGTAGATCGGGTTGTGACGCTTGCCGAAGCGGGCGAGACGGATAACGGTTGCCATTTTATACCTCTTATTTGGGGTTCCCGAATAATCGGGGTTTTTGTTCTTTTGATGCCAAATATAGTAAAGTCGCTTTTGTGTGTAAAGGACGGCAATGTAAAAAATTCCGTCATTTACATATAAAATAATTTGCAAGTGTGCGGATTTTGGGGCAAAAATGGGTCGAAAAAGCCGAAAAATGCTGCAAAAATGTCGAAATTTGGCGAAAATCGCGGATTTTGAATGGCTCGCAAAAAAAATGCCCGCTTGGTCGCGGGCGCTTGATTATCTCTTTTTCTTCTTGTTTTTGTCTTTAGGCGGCGTGTAATTCGAACCGATGGTGCCACCGTTGTTCTGCCTTTTGGCGAAATCGCCCACCTTTTTGAACATTTCCTTCATGCTTTCGTACTGCTTGAGCACCGCGTTCACGCGGGCGGCATCCGTGCCGGACCCCTTTGCAATACGGGCCTTGCGGCTACCGTCGATAATCTGCGGCTTCTTGCGTTCCTTCGGAGTCATGGAACTGAGCACCGCTTCCACGTAGACGAGTTGCTTTTCGTCAATCTGGTCGAGCGGGAGCTTGTTGAGGCCCGGAATGAGGCTCAAAATGTCCTTGATGCGACCGAGCTTCTTGATGGTGCGGAGCTGTTTCAAGAAGTCGTTCAAGTCGAACGTGTTGTTGAGAATCTTCTTCTTAAGGTCCTTGGCGTCCTTTTCGTCGATGACCTGCTGAGCCTTTTCAACGAGAGAGACCACGTCGCCCATGCCGAGAATGCGGCTTGCCATGCGGTCCGGGTGGAAAAGGTCGATTTCGTTCAGCTTTTCGCCAACGCCGATAAAGCATATAGGCACGCCCGTCATCTTCTTGATGCTGAGGGCTGCACCGCCGCGGGTATCGCCATCCATCTTCGAGAGGCAGACGCCCGTGAAGTTCAGGCGGTTCCAGAACGTTTCGGCGACGTTCACGGCTTCCTGACCGATCATAGCGTCGGCGACGAAAAGAATTTCGTCCGGGTGGACCGCTTCGCGAGCCTTTTCAAGTTCCTGCATCAACTCTTCGTCGATCTGCAAGCGGCCTGCGGTATCGTAAATCACGAGGTCAAAGCCGTTGTCCTTCGCGTACTGGTAACCGTGCTTGATGATTTCGACCGGATTGCCCTGGCCTTCGTCATAAACCGGAACGCCGATGGACTTGCCGAGCACCTGCAACTGCTTGATTGCGGCCGGACGGTACACGTCGGCTGCGACAAGGAGCGGCTTCCTCTTCTTCTTGCTGCGCATCCAAAGGGCAATCTTGCCTGCGAAAGTCGTCTTACCCGAACCCTGGAGACCGACCATCATGAAGCCCAACGGAGCGGGGCCGGAAAGGTTGATTTCCTTAGTTTCGCCACCCATGACGGCAACGAGCTCGTCGTGGATGATCTTTACAATCTGCTGACCCGGCGTCACGGAATTGAGCACTTCGGCGCCCATGGACTTTTCCTTGACGGCCTTGACGAAGTCGCGGGTGACGTTGAAGTTCACGTCGGCGGCGAGGAATGCGCGACGGACTTCACGCAGCGATTCGGCCACGTTTTCTTCGGTGAGTTTGCCCTGTCCACGCAGGTTCTTGAGGGTATTTTCTAGAGAATCAGTCAGTTGTGAAAACATAGTGCGGCAAATATAGAATATTAGACGAAAAAATAAAAAAGGGACGGTTGAATAACCGGTCCCTAATTGCAGTTCTTGTTGCGAACTTTTAAAGCTTTTGGCCTTTGTTCCAGTAATCGGTTGGCTGTTCGACGCCGCAATCCTTGGCGATGTAGACGGGTTCAAGCCCTTTCTTTCGCTGGTCGGTGTAGTTCTTGAGCGCCTTGATCGCGATTGGCGAAAGAATCAAGATGACCGGGATGTTCACGAGGACCATGAGGCCTTGGCAAAGGTCTGCGCTGTCCCAGGCGAATGATGCGGTAGAAATCGCTCCGAGGAAAACGATGAGAGTGGCAATGGACTTGAAAATATTTCGTGTTAATTTGTCAGGACGCTTGTTCATGATAAAGCGGAGGCAGCCTTCGGTATAGTAGTAGTTGCCGATGAGTGTCGTATAGCCAAATAAGCACATCGAGAACGAGATGAAGATGGCCCCGTTTGCGCCGAGGACGGAGGCGAGGGACTTTTGAACATAGATGATGCCGGAAATGTCCTTGGTCGGCTCGATGTTGCACGAGAGGCACATGAGGGCGGTAGCCGAGCAGATGAGGAGCGTATCGATGAACACGGAGAGCGACTGGACGAACCCTTGCTTGACCGGGTGAGAAACGCTCGCGCTTGCACTTGCGTTCGGGGCGGAACCCATACCGGCTTCGTTGGAGTAGAGACCGCGCTTGATACCGTACATGATGCAGCTTCCGGCGAATCCGCCGAGTCCTGCGTCAAACGAGAAGGCGTCCTTGAAAATAAGTCCGAACATCGCCGGAATGTTTGAAATGTTGTAAATCACAATGCCGAATGCAACGAGAACGTAGATGGTTCCCATGAACGGCACGAGGTAACTTGTGATGGTGGAAATCTTCTTGGCGCCGCCCCAGATGCAGATGGCGAAGGCGATTGTCAAGATGATGCCGATGATAATCGGGGTCGTGGTTTTATCGTAAAAATAGTAGCCGGTGAACGAATCCTGGATGTTGTAGGAGGCGAGGAGGTTGTAACCGACAATGTAGGTGATGAGCACGAATACTGAAAAGAGGATGCCGAGCCAACGCTTGCCGAGTGCGGTCTGGATGTAGTAAGAGGGGCCACCGTAAGAGTGCCCGGTTTCGGAATCGTGACGCTTGTAAATTTGGGCGAGCGTTGATTCTACGAATGCGGAGGCTGCACCGAGGATGGCGATAAGCCACATCCAAAAGATGGCACCCGGGCCGCCGAGGCAAATGGCGGATGACACGCCGACGATGTTGCCGGTGCCGACTCGTGAGGCGGTCGAGACCATCAATGCCGCAAATGACGAAATCCCATGCATGTGCAGAGGTTTTTCGCGAGTGACGCGGAATGTTTCAATCAGGTAGCGGACTTGCGGAAATCCCAAACGGACAGAAAGGAATACCCCGGCTACAATCAAAAATAGCGGAATGATGTAGTAGTCGTAAAGGGCGGTGTTGAATATCGAGACTATTGAGTGGATAAAATCAGTCATGTCATTCTCCTGTCTATTTAAAGTATAATATTTTTTAAATTTGGTGCATGCAACCGTTAAGTCAACGCACCGAAACATTTACTGATTCTGTTATTCGTAGAATGACCCGTATCGCCAATGCGTGCGGGGCAATTAATTTGTCGCAGGGGTTCCCTGATTTTGATCCGCCGGAAGCGCTGACGAAACGCCTTTCGGAAGTCGCTTTGACGGGACCGCACCAGTATGCGATTACATTTGGCGCACAGAATTTCCGTGAAGCGCTGAGCGACAAGCAGTTCCATTTTAGCGGGCTGCGCTACGATCCGCAAAAAGAGATTGTGATTACTTGCGGCAGTACCGAAGCGATGATGGCTTCAATGATGTCGGTGTGCAACCCGGGCGATAAGGTGGTACTGTTCTCGCCGTTCTACGAGAACTATTCCGCGGATTCGATTCTTTGCGGGGCGACTCCCGTTTATGTGCCGCTTTCGCCTGTGGACTTGAGCTTTGATGCGAATGTCTTGGAAAGTGCGATGGCGCAGCCGGGCGTGAAGGCGCTTGTGTTGTGCAATCCGGCAAATCCGAGCGGTAAGGTCTTTACACACGAAGAGCTTTCGATCATCGCATCGCTTGCAATCAAGTACGACTTGTATGTGATTACGGATGAGGTTTACGAGCATATCGTTTTCGCTCCGCATCGTCATACTTACATTGCAACGCTCCCGGGAATGTTCGAGCGCACGATTGAATGTAGCAGCTTGAGCAAGACCTACTCGATTACGGGCTGGCGTTTGGGCTACGTGCTTGCGGCGGAACCGGTTATGGAACGCATCAAGAAGGTTCATGACTTTTTGACGGTCGGTGCTGCGGCTCCGTTGATGGAAGCTGCTGTGACGGCGCTCCGATTTGACGACTCGTACTATACGGGTTTGCAGGCACATTACACGCACATGAAGGATGTGTTTACGAACGGACTCCGCAATCTCGGTTTGCGTTTTACCGAACCGCAAGGCGCTTACTTTGTGCTAATTGATATTAGCGAATTCGGGTATGGCTCGCGCAGTTCCGTGGGCGATTCTCGCGATTGCGCGGCATCCGGTGATAAGCCGGACGAAAAATTCTGCATCGACATGGCGCAAAAGGTCGGTGTCGCTGCTGTTCCTGGCTCAAGCTTCTTCCGCGAACCGGTGGATCATCTTGTGCGTCTTCACTTTGCAAAGAAAGACGAAACGCTTTACGAAGCTCTCAATCGTCTTGAAAACTTGAAGAAGTTGAAAAAATAGTTTGTTTTATTTAATTTATTTAAAAAGTGCGGCGCAATGCTGCACTTTTTTTGTTTTGTTATAAAAAAAATGTATCATCCGTAATGAAATAATAGTATTGGACAAAGGCCTTTGCAGAATCTATCATTGAGCCTGTTCAAAAATCAATTCAACAACGGAGGATTCAATGAATATCAATAAAAATCGCACGAAGTTCTCGACTATCATTTTGGCTTCTATCCTTTCTCTTTCGGCATGTTCTGATGACGATTCAAACTCTGTCGCAGCACCAACCTCCGATGAACATCATGCTGCTGAAGAACATTCTAGCTCTACCGATGAACATTCCCATCACGCTACGGAATCTGGCGAGCATAAATCTGAATCAAGTGGCTTGACGCTTGGCGATGAAAATATTAAAGACGGCATCATCTTGTTGCAAGATACGACGATTGATGGCGTTTTGACGGTAAATGCTTCAACGCCCGGCGCAACCGTTCTGAAAAATGTCAAGGTTACGGGAAACCTGTTGATTAAGCGAGCTGGCCGTGTCGATTTTTCGGGTAGCGCCGATGTCGTTCATGTGGGTAGCAGCAAAACCGATGTCTACGCTTTTGAAGATGTCGCTCAGGTGAATGGCCATCATTTTATGGGCAAGAACAATACCTTTACGACCAAGAGGTTCTCAGATTATCAAGAAGTCGACTGGACCGAAAAGGCTACGCATTTGTCTACGGGAATTCATTTGTCTTACACGGTCACTGGTGATGAAAAGGGAACTCCTGTTGTCTTGATTCACGGTCTTGCTGATGGACGCGTTTCTTGGTCGCAGGTGGCGCCTGCGCTTGCAAAGAAGGGCTACCGCGTTTATGTTCCTGAACTCCGCGGTAACGGAAAAACAGACAAGCCTATCGAAGAATCTGCTTATGATGTCAAGGAATTGACTCTCGATATCGCTGCCTTTATCGATAAGCTTGAACTGAAGAAACCGCATATCGTCGGTCATTCCTTTGGTTCGTTTGTCGCTCAGGAATTGGCTGTTTCGCATGCGGATAAAATCGGATCCATCACGTTGATTGGTTCTGCCGCTGCAGTCGATAAGAAGAATTCTACCATAGATTGGCTTGTGAACGGCACCTACGATGACTCTTTCAATGGCGTTTACGCTTATGATTCAACGCAAAAACTTCCTGAAGCATTCTTTGAAAAGTGGGGCAACAGCACGAATCCAGATAAGGATTTCCAGACCGCTCGTTTGGAACATTTAAAGCAAGTTCCGTATTACGCATGGAAATTCCTTGCCAAGAGCTTTGTCGCAGTTGACAACGCCAAGCGCCTTTCTTCGATTTCGTCGAATGTCCAAATCATTTGGGGCTCAAAGGATGCTTTGTTCAACAAGGATGCCCAAAAGACTTTGCAAGATGCACTTACGAAGGCGAAGAAAGTCGTGTTCCATGAAGTCGAAGGCGCTGACCACAACACGCATTGGGGTTCCGCTACAGATGTCGAAACGGTAACAGGCTATATCGACGGCTTTATCAAGGATCAAAAGTAATTAAACATTTTAGTGAGGGGGTATCTGTAACAAGGTGCCCTTTTTTTTATTATGAATAAAAGAATTCTAATTTGCATTTTGTTGCTGGTTGGAACCGTTTTTTCTGAAATCCGCCCGAAGTTAGATCTTTCGGGAATGGTGATGGTTCACGCATACGCCGACTGGAATACGGACGAGTCTAAGGTGATTCACCGTTTTGAATCTATGCTAGATTTGGACTTTGACCTTCGTTTTAACGATCGCTGGTTTGCATGGCTTGAACTCGAAGCGATGGGGATGGCGATGAACGGAATGGAGGATATGGAAGGGATGGACATGGGCGATGAATCGTCTATGGATCCCGTAAATCCTGCTGTTGTCTTTAATGGCGCGTATATTCAATACACTCGTTCGGAACGCACTTTCTTTCGCGTTGGTGACTTGAAATTTTTTGAAGGTATTTTCAAGAATTATTATGATTTCGGGGATCCGCGCGATGACGCTGCAGGCATTTCGCAAAAGACGATTCGCGGTTTAGAATTCCAGTGGAACGGATTGCAATTTGATATAGGTTTTGGCACTGCGGGCAATGACCAAAGTTGCCATTACCATTTCATGTTTGGCGAGTACATGGGAATGGATTGTCAGGAAGGTTATACGTATGAAGTTCATGCGGCGTACGACTTAGAAATTGCAAATCAAGTTTTCCGTCCTTATTTTGATTACAAAAGCTATCAGCGTAAAGACTACAATGAACTTTATGCAGGCTTGGATGTATCGCTTGCGTTTGGCCCTTTTGCGTTCCATGGACTATACGGGTTCCATTCCGTGTTCCTTGCGAGTGACGATGCTGTCTCGAACCACGTCTTGCTTGTAGAACCGTCGTTCGAAATTTCAAGATTTTGCATTCTCGGTTCTGTGTTCTATGCATTTATTGACGATCCGGTGCGTACAAGTTTAGAAATCACTTCACGACCGGAATACTTTTTTGCCGCCATAGAACCGAGCGTTGCCGTGAATGAATATTGGAGTATCGGAGTTCCTTTGGAATTGCACACGAACAGCTTGGATAAAAAGGTTGATTTGGGTTCTGTGCGTGTTGGCGGGCGTTTCTACTTTAACGTTCCCGATTACAAAATCAACATCATTTCGATGGTGCTTGCGGATATTCCGTATGGTGACGATTGGCCGTCAGAAGAGAATAAAAATGATCCTTCCTTTATCTTTGGTGTAGAAGCGATGTTTGATTTCTAGAGGTTTTCATGAAAAAGATTCTATTGCTCTGTATTTTGCTGAGTTCCTTTGCGATGGCCCGTTATGACTGCTGTGCGCGAAAGCGTGCGTCCATTAAAAAGCAGGAAACTTCATTGACTTTCTCGGTGGGCGTTGTTCGTGATGAAGATGAATCGCTGCTGAAAAAGGCTTCCGCTACGCTTGCGAAGGAATCTATCCAATTGCAAGTAAAGAAGTGGGACTCGCGGGAACATGCGAACGAAGCGTTTGCTAAGGGATTCGTTGATGGTTTGTTCATCGACAGTCTCCGCTTTAACTCGGATTCCGACAAGAAGGATGTCCTCTTGAGGCTGAGAAAAGAAATTGGAAAATAAAAAGCATAACGATTGTCGCATAGACCATCGCGCGGTTTACGAATTTTCTATCTTTACCAAGCTATGGTTGATGCTTTATTAAATAGGTTTTATAAGCCGTCAAAATTCAAGAAGAATGGGGACGTGAAGGATGTGCTCGTGGTGGCGCTTCCGATGCTCATGTCGATGTCGTTCGATACGTTCATGACGTTCATCGACCGCCTGTTCCTCTCGAAGCTAGGCCCTGCCGAAATGAATGCGGCACTTGGCGGTGGCGCGGTACAGCTTGCGCTCACGATGTTCTTTACGGGAGCCATCAGCTATACGACGGCGATGGTGGCGCAACGCCTTGGTGCAAAAAAGAAGTGGGATTGTGCGCGCGTGTTTATGCAATCGGTGTATTTGTCGCTGATTTGTGTGCCGCTTTTGTACTTGACGATTCCGCTAGGGCATTTTGCGTTTGGATTAGAACATTTGCCTGCCGACCAGCTGGAATACCAGAAGACGTATTTTAACATTTTGATGTTTGGCGGCGTAATTAACTTGTTGCGTAATGCGGCACCGTGTTTCTTTAGCGGTATCGGCGAAACCAAGGTCGTGATGAAAGCGGCTTTCGTCGGCATGATTGTGAACGTGGCTTGCAATTTTGTGTTGATTTACGGCTACGGTCCGATTCCTGCGATGGGTGTTGCGGGCGCTGCTTACGGCACGCTCATTGGCAATGTGGTCTCGACGATTATACTATTTGCGAAGTTCTTTAGCAATAGTTGCCATCGTCGGTTCCGCACGCGTTTTGCGTTTGCGTTTAGCTGGCCTTTGACGCGTGAACTTTTGCAAAAGGGAATCCCGTCTGGCGTCGAAATGTTCCTGAACATGGCAGCGTTCCAATCGCTGATTTTGATGTTCCATGCGCTGGGTCCGGAGGCTGCAACGGCTTCGTCGATCATGTTCAACTGGGATTTGGTGGCGTATGTGCCGCTGATGGGACTTGAAGTTGCTTCGACGAGCCTTGTAGGGCGCTACGTGGGCGCGAAAAATGCGGCTGCGGCAACGCGTTCGACGTATTCGGGGCTAAAACTGGGTTGGGGATATTCGCTGGTGATGGGCGTTTTCTTCATTTTCTTGCCGGGCGTGTTGACGGATATTTTCAGGCCGGATGTTGCTGAAGCAACGGAAGAGGCTCTGGCGATTTTTAATGCTGCTCGCCCGATGAGCATGTTCATGTTGCGGATAGCGACGTTTTACATCTTTGTTGAAGTCTTGCTCGTGATTTATGCGGGTGCACTTCGCGGCGCGGGCGATACCGTCTGGGTGATGTTCGCGTGTGGTATAATGAACTGGTTTGTTGCGATTGCGCTGTATATTGTTGCGTATGTTTTCCATTTGCCGGCCCATTACGCTTGGATTGCCGTCGTTGCCGTCTACAGCACCGCTCCGGTGATTTTCTGGCGCCGTTGGAAGAGCGGAAAGTGGCGTAAGCATGTAATGAACGCAAAACCGAGAGTTGCATAGCTTTTTAGTGCTAAAAACGGCTTCTTTTCGGGTTGTTTACATCTTTTAACTAGGCTTATTTTATTGCCGTAGGTATATTTATAAGACCTACAGCCTTTTTGTTTTGCTTTTTGGTGGTGCAAATTTTGTAGAGGTCGTGGGTGAGGATTGGAATTGGATATGAAGAAAAATCACGTCATTGCGACCATCGCGAAGCAATCCATTGTTTTGTTTTTCGCGTCTTTAGCATTTGCTGCTCCTCCCGCAAATTTTAGCGGTTGGGATCTTGTTTTCGAAGACAATTTTGATGGCACTTCGCTGGACACGAAAAAGTGGAATTCGACTTACAACTGGGGACCCACGCATAATCATCGTGCCTATTGCGCTAAAGAGAACGTGATTGTCTCCGATGGTACGCTCAAGCTCAAGGGCGAAAAGAAAACGCACCCAGATGCCAAAGGTCGAACAGCAAAATTCAATAACAAGGAAATTCCAGTCGATTACACCTCGGGTGCTATTGATACCAAGGGCAAATTCGAAGTCAAGTACGGCTATATCGAAGGCCGCTTTAAAGCTCCATGGCAAAAGGGAACTTGGCCTGCGTTTTGGACTCTGCAAGACGGTTGGCCTCCCGAAATTGATATTCTTGAAATTCCAGCATCGCGCAAACAGCACCATTACTACTTGCATTACACGGATCCGAGCTGGTATAACAGCCATGGTTCGGCGTGGGATCATGAAGCTTCCTTTGGTGGCCACAAGGACGATAATGTAGACCGTTCCGCCGACTTCCATACGTATGCAGTGGAATGGGATGAGAGTACGTTGAGTTTTTATTTTGACGATAAAAAGTTTGCAAGTTACAATCGCCCGACGGAAATTAAACAGCTCGCTGCGCAGTACATTATCGTGAATTTAGCGATTGGAGGCTGGGCTGGTGATGATATCGAAATTACGGCAGATAAGCCTGCGTATTTCGAAGCAGACTGGGTCCGCGTATGGCAGGCGAAACCTGCTAAGCCCGATACGGTTCGCATTTTTTCGATGAACTTCGGAACTTGCATGGTCAGGACCGCCGAAGACAAACTAGCGCTTGGCGACTGTAGCGGTGATAATGCGATTGCGACGATGACTCCGCTTTCTTCGACGACGTACCGCATTAACTTTGGCGACCTCTCGCTGGATGTTCCGAACGAATCGACGGATGCTGGCGTGACAATGGGATTGTACAAGTGGAATGGCGGTGGTCACCAGAAAGTGATTATGGAAAAACAGTCCGGCTACGAAGGCAATGTTGTTCGCATGAAAATGCAGAATAGCAACATGTATCTGCGCGCAACGACTGACGGCGAACGCGTGGTACAGAGTTGGGCGGATGACTGGGAATGGAACCAGATGTGGCGTCTGCTCAAGCTCGATGATAAAATTCCGACGAAAGATTCTTCGGTGGCCATTCGAGAAAATGTGCGAACGTCAAATCTAGCGCATGTTTATGGTGCGAAAGTTTATCGCAAGAACGGCATGCTTTATGTGCAATTTGGTGACGAACGTGGAACTACGCGCAATAATACGCGCAATAATAATGGCGCGAAGCCAGAGCCTCGCGCCTACGATTTCAAAGGTCGTGTTGTAAAATAACTTTGTTAACTGTTCTTTCTCTTGTACCCGCTAAGCCCGAGCAAAATCAAGGCTGGCGTGTAGAAGTACCATACAAAGTTATTTGCTACTGTCGCAACGATCTCCTGAACGCTGTGGTCGTCGCCGGTGGCAAGTGAAATGCCCACGCAGGCATCACAGCAGAAAAATAAAATCATACCGCGTTTGATGTTCCTTGCGTTCTTGGCAGGGAAATAGCCTTTGCTTGGAACCTTGCAAGCAACGACGAGTGAGCAAATGAGGAATGCTGCGTAAGTTCCGATAATTGGAACTGTCGGTCCTTCAAAAATGCGGAACAGGTGAAGTGCGTTTAAAATGAACATGACGGCGAATGGTATGCAGAGAACCCATGGCGAACTTTTGTCTGTATCGCTTGTACGCGTGTGGCGGTAAATGAAAAGCGCCTGCACGACCATGAAAAAGCAAATGCCTAGCAATGTGTAATCGCTGCGATGCTCAAGGATAGGGGCGTAATTGTGCATGATTTTCAAGCAGAAATCAGCGCAGAACGCCATGGCAAAGCCGGCCTGCAAAAAGTTGCGGTCGCGCTTGCAAAGGCAATTTTTGCCAATGAAAAATACAATGACCGTCATAATGGCGGTAACTGCAAACTTAGCGATGTTTTGGTAGTTGCTGCTTTCTACGAGGCATTGCTCGACGGCGCCGCAGTTGTAAAATACAAGCCAGTCCCTCACGAAGAATGTTATCATGAGAATGCTGATGACGATTAAAAGAGATGTTATAAGTGCTTTCTTGTTCATGACGTGCAATATAAATAATTTGCGGATTCTGTTTTGAAAAATGGAGAAGTTCGTTCAGAAAGACGGACGAATATGCTTTTGTTGTAAAAAAGAACAATATAATTTTGTACTTCGATAAGCTAAAATGTTGTTGTGGTCGTATATTTAGATTGAATGGGGTTCTGATGTCAGAACCTGTTGATTGGAGTGTATATGAAAAAAATGATTATGGCGGCAGGTCTTGCCGCTGTTTCGGCGTTTGCCCAATGGGGCGGCGGTATGGGTGGCGGCTTTGGCGGCCCTCAATCAGGCAACAGCAAAATCGAATATTCAGAAAAATTCGAGGATTTAAATTATGTGGGGGACGGAAAGGTTTACCATGCGTTAGACCTTTATTTGCCCAAGGAAACAAAGGATTCGTACCCCGTAGTCATCCACACTTATGGAAGTGCTTGGAGCCAAAATAATTCTAAAGGTTCTGCGGACTTGAATACGATTTGCGCGGCGCTCCTCAAGGCCGGTTATGCTGTCGTGACTCCGAATCACCGTTCTGCAAGTGACGCGATTTACCCGGCGCAGTTGCACGATCTAAAAGCCGTAGTGCGATTCTTGCGCGGAAATTCTGCTAAGTATAAGATTGATACCTCGTTTATTGCAATGTCTGGATTTTCTTCGGGCGGCCACCTGTCGAGTCTTGTTGCGACAACCTGCGGTTTGAAAGAAGGCAAATCGGGGGCGGTAACGGTCGATTTGGTGGGCTCGCTTGGGAACTTTACGGAGTTCAGCAGTTGCATTGATGCAGCTTCGCTGTGGTCGCCACCGACAGATATTTACACGATGAATCCCATCAATAACTTTATGGGATCTGGTACCTACGAGGGAGCCTTTATCGGGGCTGAACGCGAAGGCAATAAGGATAAATGGATGGTCGCTAGTTCACCGTATTACGCGAGCGATGATGACCCACCGGTGATTCTCTTCCACGGAACATCAGACCAAATTGTGAATAAAGAACAAAGTCAAGAGCTTTACGATTCCTTGAAACATCATAATGTCGTGACTGAACTTGTTTCGGTACAAGGCGGATCGCATGGCGGAAACGAAATGTACGTCGATGCTAATCTGCAAAAGATGGTCAAGTTCTTTGATGAAGCTCGCGAAGCAAAGAAAGCTAATGCATCGGAAAAGTCGCCAGATTCTTCGAAGACAGATTCAACGGCTACAGGCTCGCAAGATTCAACATTAGTGCTCTCCTCGCGCTTTGTTGACAAACATGGCATAGAAATTATTGGAAATCGTTTGCAAATCCATGGCTCATCTGCAGAAGTTCGCTATACCATCCATTCAGTTTCAGGAACGGAAATTGCAAAAGGCATGTTCAGCAAAGAATTAGATTTGTCCTCTCTGCCTGTGGGTGTGTACGGAATAGTCGTTCAGTCGTCACCGGGCTTAGCGAAAGTCATTAGATTTGTAAGAAAATAACTTGTTTATAAAAATTAAGATTGTCCAAGGATTTTGGGCAATCTTTTTTTTTGCTAGATCGTTAGCTTTTTATTTTAGCGAATTTAGTTCGACTTCTTCAAAGCGGTATTTCTGTTGAACGTCCGGGTATTTTTCGTGATCCACTTCGCTTAGAAACATCGATTTTTCACGGAGCCAAACCGTGTTGTCGCCGTAAAGGGCTCGGTAAATGACGTATTCTTCTTCGGTTTCGGAGTGCTTCGCGACACTCTCAACGATGTAATAGCGGTTTTTAAAATGCTTGTAAACGCTGTGAATTTTGAGTTCTCTATTTTCCATAAAATTTATCCTAAATGTCTTTTTGTGTCCATCTTTTGTAACTTATTACAATTCGTGAAAACCTCTTTTACACTACGCGTAATGTTTTTTAAATGCAAAAAATTTTCTTTTGTAATTTACTTTATTTCGTGCGAATCCGCAAACGCTTTTGTTATATTACTTTCTGTAAGCCCCCAAAATCGCGGCTTCGGGAGAAAAAATGATTTCTTTGAACGACTACCTGTTTTCCGGGAATACGGTGCTGAAAATTTTGCACCAATATTCGAACGACCTCAGAAACAGCGCGAAGGAAACGCGTAACAGCATTGATCTGGCTCATTCAAATTTTCTGATTCAGATTATTGAATTGCTGGAGCACAACGACTTCTTGACCTCGCAGTCTCAAAGAATCAAAGAGTTTTACAAGTACATGACAAGGGAGTATCCCTTCCTCGCCTTTACGTTTAAAGGGCGAATAAAGTCCTTGATCCGTGCCGAAGAAAAATTCAACGGGTATATCCTTGAATTTATCTACAACTATTATCAAAAGAATGGTACTTTCCCGTCCGAAGCTGAAATCAAAAGTAAGTTGAATTTCCGCGACTTGATTGCTTACCGTATCGTAATATCGATGCCCGCTTGCCACATCAAAAAAGGTGAAGACCGCAGCGAAGTCGAACGGAAATTCCTCTACGAAATTGCGAACATCATGCCCGAGTTCCTTGAAGAACGCGGTTTTACGCCGGAGATTTCACGACACAAAGATGGCGGTCATTGCGATTTGCTGAAAGAAGAAGTTGAACCATATTACCATGATTCGGTTGCAACTCCGCGAAGCTCCGGTTATCAATCGTTGCATATCACGATGTACGATAACCTTGCTCGTTGCTATACGGAAGTGCAACTTAGAACAAAGGATATGGATGACTTTGCTGAAATCGGCGAAGCAAACCACTTCGGTTACGAAAAAACGCAGGAGACACGCCGCTCCAAGCATGACCAAATTCCAAGCGGCGAGTGCGTTTACTTTGACGAAGCGTACGAACGCCTGACAAAATTGCAGGAACTCGAACTTGCAAAACTTGACGTGAATATGTTCAAGGCTATCAATAACCAATTGATTAACGATGGCTGCGGACTTTTCAGAGGTCGGCAAATTTTGCCGTTCGAACACCTGTCAAGATTCCAAAACGACTTGATTGATTAGAAATTATGACAAAGAAAAAAGTTATCATAATAATTCTTGTCTTCGTGCTCTTTGGGGCTTTGTTTCTTGCTACCAAATCCGTCGTGAAAATGTTGCTAGTTCCGGATTCTCGTAAAACTCAGATTACGAGTGAATTTGTATCGAGCCAAATTAGCGGAATTTCTGAACTGGCCACACTCCATCACCATTACCGAAAGGTTGCTAATTACCAGGATGCGAAAAAGCTCTTGGTCTATATGCCCGATTGGCGAATCAACAAGTCTATCAAGGAATTTTCCTTGATATATCAAGGCGATGTCAAGATGGGTTACGATTTAAAGGACGTCAAAATAGAAGTAGACTCCGAGACAAGGACTATTTTTATCCATCTCCCTGAACCGAAAATTTTGAGCCACAGCATTGATTTCGAAAGCATCCAGGTCTTGTGGGAAAGGCAAGGTTGGTTCAATGACATCAAGTTTGAAGATTTTAAACAGTTCTTTATTTCAGAACAAAAGAAATATGAAAAAGAAAACTACGCTGAGTTGAAGCGCTTGGCGAGAGAGCGTGTGCAAAAAGTTATCCGGCTAAATCTCAGCTCGAATATCAAGTTGGTGGAATCTCCAGAGAGTGGCGAAAGGTCATTTGTAGACAGATGGATTCGCCCCGAAGACGGATATCGAATCAAAATGCCGTAAGTTGAGATGAACCGATTGTTCGAATCTTGATCGGACTTATTTTTCCATTTGTTTTGATTTGACAAAATTTGACATTGCTAAAATGTATAATTAAATCAAAAAGGTGGTAAAAATGGAACAATTACTCTTTGGCTTGTTGATGTTTGTCTTTTTGTATTTGATTTTTGTGGCGTCGAGCTTTGCAACGTCTTTCTTGTGGAATCGTGCTTTGTCGCCTCTTTTGGCTGATAAAATTCACTTTATGATGAAAATTTAATCGTAAAGGAGCTTTTGCAATATAGAACGGCCGGAAGGCTGCCTTTTGTCGTTTTGGTGGTGAAAATAAATTACATTTATGAAATATTTACTATATCGAATTGTTGGAGGTTTTATGAAAAAGTTCTTTGTTGCGATGGGTTTGGTGGCGTTTGCTGTTGTCGGGTGCGATGACAGTTCGTCGGCATCTGCTAGGCCGAATGATGAGCCGGGCGTAGAATCGTCTTCTTCTGTTGAACAGGGCTCATCTAGCAGTGAAAAGGTGAAGTCATCGTCATCGGGTGTTGTAGATCCCTCGACTGTAGTTATGGGGGAGTTGACTGACGAACGTGATGGCCAAACCTACAAGACTGTTAACATCGGCACGCAGGTTTGGATGGCGGAAAATCTCAATTACAAAACGGCAAACTCCTACTGCTACAACGACTCTGCAAAATATTGCACCAAGTATGGTCGCCTTTACACATGGACTGCTGCGACAACGGCTTGCCCCATTGGTTGGCACTTGCCCAGCGACGATGAATGGAATTCGCTTTTCACAGCGGTTGGCGGAGATTCAATAGCGGGCAAGATGCTCAAGTCCGCCGGCGGCTGGAATGATAATCACGGGGCAAGTGGCGACGGCACGGACACCTACGCGTTCTCGGCGTTGCCTGCTGGCGTCAGAATCTACGGTGATTGGGGTTACGACTACGAGGGCACCGTCGCGCACTTCTGGAGTAGTTCTACGGAGGGCGGGTTCGATGGCGTGTACAACGTGCTCATGGGCTACGGCTACGATGATGCGGACCTGGACTATACCGAAAAGTACAACGGGTTTTCTGTTCGTTGCATAAAGGATTAAAGTCTAGAAAACAGTTATCCCCTCTATATTGATAAATATCTTTTTTCTCAGAAAAGTTATTCCAAACGCATCAAAATAGCGTGTAATGCTTTGAAGAAGGTTTGTCCATTGAAATAATTCAGAAAACTACAGGTCTTTCAAAGAAAGAAATTCTCGAACTAAAGTAAGTACACAAAAGATATCGGGCGGTCAATTGGCCGCCTTTTGTCGTTTTGGAGATAAAATAAACTACATTTGCTGCGGATAAAATTTGTTTGGATGTTTTTTATGAAAAATTTTATTGTGCAGTCATTCTGGAGCCGCAAGGCGATAAGTGCTTTTTTTATTGCGGCTGCGGTCTGTATGGTTGCTTGCGGTGATAGCTCATCGGCATCTGCTGAAGCGAGTGACGAGCCGGTAAGCGAAGAAAGTAGTAGCTCGTTGAAAAAGCTGAGTAGTTCTTCTGTCGTTGCGAGCGAAACGAAGCAATCCAGTAGCAGTTCGGCGAAATCATCAAGTTCTAGCATCCAGAAGAATTCATCTAGCAGCAGTAAAAAAGGAGATTCCGGCACGTCGGCCGGAATGACATCGAGTAGCGTGAAAGCTTCATCGTCGAGTTCGGTGAAGTCGTCGAGTTCTTGGGGAATTTTAGATTGGAGTTTGCCGAAAGAGGTTTATTTGAACCCTAATATTGATTATGGGATGGTGACCGATGATCGTGATGGCAAAACATACAAGACGGTAAAGATTGGTGAACAGACTTGGATGGCCGAGAATTTGAACTTTGATCCAGGGCAAGGAGGTTCTGGCGATGCGAAATACGATTGGTCTTGGTGTTACGGTGATGTTCCTGAACATTGTGATGTGACAGGTCGCCTTTACACTTGGGCGGCAGCGATTGACTCGGTGAAGCTAGCGAATGATGTGAACAATCCGCAGGACTGTGGTTTCCGCAAGACCTGTGCTTTGCCTGCAAAGGTGCAGGGCCTTTGCCCGAGCGGCTGGCATCTGCCAAGTTATAATGAATGGAATGCTCTGTTTACGGCGGTGGGTGGCCGATCGAAGGCGGGTAAGGTTCTCAAGTCGCAGAGAGGCTGGTATAAAAATGGTAACGGTACGGATGCTTTCGGGTTCTCTGCGCTGCCTGCTGGCTATAGATACAATGGTAATTTGCAGAGAACCGGCTACAACGCTTACTTCTGGAGTGCCACAGAGGAAGCTGACAGCGCCTACGTCATGCGATTGCTTGACGACTACGAGAATGTGTTCCGGTACAACGAAGACAAGAACATCGCCTTCTCTGTTCGTTGTCTCAAGGACGGTGGTGAAGTTGCCATGTCGTCCTCTAGCGAGTCCGTTTCAAGCAGCAGTTCTGTGGCCCTTTTTAGTTCTTCGAGTGGTTTAACCATTCCTGCTGACTGGAGTTGGAGTGTTCCTAAGGAATTACGCCTGAATCCAGAAATAGAGTATGATTCTATTAAGGACTCTCGTGATGGCAAAGTTTACAAGACTGTAAAGATTGGCGACCAGACTTGGATGGCCGAAAATCTGAATTACTATGATGCAAAGGACATGAGCGTGAATGGCGATAGCTGGTGTTTTGGTAAATCAAACAATAAGGATAGTTCCACCTGCGATGTTGCTGGCCGCCTGTACACTTGGGCTGCGGCAATCGATTCGGTAACACTCTATCGGTATAAGTCAATTAACTGCGGCTATGGCGGAAATTGCAATTTGTTGCCTGATACGGTATATGGAATTTGTCCATCAGGCTGGCACTTGCCGAGTTATAGGGAATGGAAAGACTTGTTTTCGGCGGTAGGAGATGCATCTTATGCAGGCAAGATTCTCAAGTCTCAGTCCGGTTGGGAGAATAAAGGTAACGGATCGGATATTTACGGGTTTAGTGCATTGCCTGCCGGCGACAGGGGACCCAAAGGAGACTTCTACTATGATGGCGCCCATGCGTTCTTCTGGAGTTCTACGACGTCCAACCGTGATGACGCGTACAGCATGGAATTGAATAATCATTTCGACCGTGCTGACCTGGATCTTAGCCAAAAAAGTTACGGTTTTTCAGTTCGTTGCTTAAAGAACGAATAAGGCTATTTAATTTGGATGGCTTTATGAAAAAGTTTGTTGTGAAATTATCTTGGAGCCGCATGGCGATAGGTTCCATTCTTGTTGCTGCAATCGCTTGTATGGTTGCTTGCGGGGACGATTCCTCGTCTTCCTCTGGGCCGAATGACGAGCCTGTAAGCGAAGAATCCAGTAGCTGCTCAGTGGACCCTATCAGCTCTTCGAGCCTCCAGGGTGACAAATTGTCTTCGAGTAGCTCGGAAAAGCAGTCTGTGTCCAGCAGCAGTTCTGTAGAGGAGCCGCCGACTTCTAGCGAAACTGAGTCGAGTTCCAGCAGCAGTGAAGGCGATGTGTCTTCTAGCAGTAGTGAGGACAAGGTAAATTGTTCGGCGCTTTTAGAAGGTGAAACGGGCTGGAGTTGGGATGTGCCGAAGGAATGCCGTTTTAATCCTGATATTGACTACGGCACTATGACCGATGAACGTGATGGTAAGGTTTACAGGACTGTGAAAATCGGTGACCAGGTATGGATGGCTGAAAACCTGAATTTTGACCCTGGTCAGGGCGGTTCAGGTGAAGATAAATATGACTGGTCTTGGTGCTACGATAATGAACTCAAGAACTGCGATGTGGCAGGCCGTTATTATACGTGGGCCGCCGCCATTGACTCGGTGAAGTTGGCAAACGATGCGGACAATCCGCAGGACTGCGGCTACGGAAAGGAATGTGGAGTCGCTTCGACACGCTCAGCGACCTTGGTTCAAGGCGTTTGCCCCACGGGCTGGCATTTGCCCAGTCGTGCGGAATGGAACTCCCTGTTCACTGCGGTGGGAGATGAATCGACTGCGGGCAAGGTTCTCAAGTCGCAGACAGGCTGGTATAACCGCGGTAATGGTACAGATGCTTTTGGCTTTTCCGCGTTGCCTGCTGGCGGCAGAAACGGCGATGAGGACTACTACAATGAGGGCGACTACGCATATTTCTGGAGTTCTACGGAACTCAATAGCAGCTACGCGTACCGCATGTACTTGGACTACGGCAGCGTCAGTGCGACCCTGAGCTTCAAGAACAAGGACGACGGGTTCTCTGTCCGTTGCGTAAAGGACAAAACTTGGATGGTGGAGAGAACTCTGCGCACTATTGAAGATTTTTATGAAAAATACCTTGCGCACTATTGATAAATAGAGTATAAGTCGTTTTTTTTTTGCTTTTAATTTTTTATAAATTAATTATCTGACATTCTTCTTTGAATTTCATTATACTCCAGTGGCAATCGCATACAATTGAATTATTGACAATCTTTGCACCTTCGAAATGTAGCGTTTTTATGATTTCTGGATTTGCATTCACTCGAATGTAGTATTCATGGAAATGATAGTCGCTCATCCTGCATTCTGTTATGGGAATGTTTCTTTCTTTTAATTGATTGATGAGGTTCTTCATCACGTCGCAAATGTAATCTGTACTATAGACTGGGCTGTCGTGGTTTGTTGTCTGTGCGGCTTTTAAATCAACTGCTTGTTTTTTGTTGTTGCCGCCGAAGATATTTTTTATGAAAGAAAACGGATTGCCCATCATTTTTCCTTGTTAGGATTGCTTTAGAAATAAACTATATTTGCTTGGGTGAATTTAATTAAAAATTTATGAGTTTTGATATTGTTATGGGCAAAAGATATATTGCTATTTCTTGTTTGATGTTGTTGTTCCTTGTGGCGTGTGGCGAAAATGGCGACAAATCCGTTAGTCCAAATGATGAACCGGTAAGCGAGGGAAATAGTAGCTCGTCGATTTCTGTAAAGTCGAATAGTTCCTCTAGCACTATGATAACGAACGTATTCAGAGATGGAAGTTTTTACGACGACGACAACAACACGCTGACGGATCTTCGTGATGGTCACATTTACAAGACGATTACCATCGACTCGGTGACTTGGATGGCCGAGAATCTGAACTACGCTTACACGAGTGGTTCCTATAACTATCATGGGCGCTTTACTTCCAATTTCATTAGTTGGTGCTATGACGAGGCTTACGATAACTGCTCCGAGTACGGTCGCCTATACACATGGGCTGCTGCGATGGATAGCGTGGGAGAACGGACTACAAATGGTAAGGGCTGTGGCTATGGCAAGACTTGCTCGCCAACGTATCCGGTGCGCGGTGTTTGTCCCAAGGGCTGGCACTTGCCGAATAACTCCGAATGGGAAACTTTGTTTACTGCAGTGGGCGGTAGCTCAACTGCAGGCAATGTCCTTAAGTCTCAGAGCGGCTGGAAAAGTCGCGGCAATGGTACGGATACTGTAGGCTTCTCCGCGCTGCCTGCCGGCTACAGGGACTACGCAGGCAACTTCTACGACGTAGGCGTCTACGCGCACTTCTGGAGTTCAACAGATTACGTTGACGACGACGCGATCCTCATGTCCTTGTATTTCGCCCACGAATATGCGAGCTTGGGTAGCCACTACAAGGGCCACGGATATTCTGTCCGTTGCGTAAAAGACTAACGGGGAGGCTTCCCTCCTTCAATATGAGTGTATAGATTGCTTCGTCACTTCGTTCCTCGCAATGACGTGCGAGGCGAGTGCAGCAGAACCGCTAGCGGGTTCTATTGCCGAGTCGATGCGGTCATGCGCTCTGCGCAATGACGTAAAAGGTTTGACTGCGCGGGAACTTGTTCACGCATAGGAAAACCGCATAGTCAAGCCTCGAAGAGGAATGACATGCCTAGGTTCAATCAACTTTTTCCTGCCTACTTCCTACTTCCTACCGGCTACTTTACTATCTTTTCCCATCGGAACATTTTATTTAACAGAGGTTCAATAATATGAATTATTTCAACTCAATCCCATTGCGTCGCCAACTCGAAGAAATTGGCCATTGCCGTTTCATGGAACATTCTGAATTCAGCCGCGGTGTTGAAGCCCTCAAGGGTAAGAAGATTGTTTTCGTCGGTTGCGGTGCTCAGGGTTTGCATCAGGGTCTTGACCTGCGCGATAGCGGCCTCGACGTCTCCTACACGCTCCGTAAGGAAGCCATCGAACAGAAGCGCCAGTCTTGGAAGAACGCTACTGAAAACGGCTTCAAGGTCGGTACCTATGAAGAAATGATTCCGGATGCAGACCTCGTTTGCAACCTCACACCGGATAAGCAGCACCACAACGTGATCCCGGCTATCATGAAGCTCATGAAGAAGGGCGCAGCTCTCTCCTACAGCCATGGCTTCAACATCGTTGAAGAAGGTCAGGAAATCCGCAAGGACATCACGGTGATCATGGTCGCTCCGAAGGGACCGGGTTCCGAAGTTCGTTCTGAATACCTCCGTGGTTTCGGTATGCCGTGCCTTATCGCTGTGCATCCGGAAAACGACCCTGAAGGCAAGGGCTGGGACTATGCCAAGGCTTACGCCGCTGGTCTTCATGCTGACCGTCCGGGCGTTCTCGAAAGCTCTTTCGTCGCCGAAGTGAAGTCTGACCTCATGGGTGAACAGACCATCCTTTGCGGTATGCTCCAGACCGGTACGATCCTTTGCTACGACAAGATGGTGAAGGAATTCGGTATCGACAAGGCTTACGCTGTGAAGCTCCTCCAGTACGGCTGGGAAACGATTTCCGAAGCCCTCAAGCATGGTGGCATCACGAACATGATGGACCGTCTTTCCAACCCGGCTAAGATCCGCGCAACGGAACTCGCCGAAAAGATGAAGAAGATCATGAAGCCGCTCTACCAGGAACACCAGGACAACATTATCTCCGGCAAGTTCTCCAGCACGATGATGATCGACTGGGAAGCTGGCGACAAGGACCTCCTCAAGTGGCGTGGCGAAACCGGCGAACTCGAATTCGAAAAGGTTGCCGCAACTGACAAGCAGATCACCGAACAGGAATACTTCGACCGTGGCGTTCTCATGACCGCTATGATCAAGGCCGGTGTGGAACTCGCTTTCGAAACCATGTGCTCTGTGGGCATCAAGCCGATGAGCGCTTACTACGAATCCCTCCACGAAACTCCGCTCATTGCAAACCTTATTGCTCGTAAGAAGCTGTTCGAAATGAACCGCGTCATCAGCGATACCGCTGAATACGGCTGCTACCTGTTTGCTAACAAGTGCGTTCCTCTCCTCGCTGACTTCATGAAGAACGAAGTCAAGAAGGGCGACATTGGCGATATCTTCAACGAAGGCAATACCAACGCTGTCGATAACGAAGAACTCATCAAGGTGAACAAGAACATCCGTCAGCATCCGGTTGAAGAAATCGGTGCTTGGCTCAGAGAGAGAATGAGTGGTATGACTCGCGTCGTGTAACCTCGGTTCCACTTAGCGAGATGAAAGTTGTCTAAGCTCGCTTATACGACTTTCGAAACACAAAAGCCCGCCGAAAGGCGGGCTTTGTGCATTTATGCGTTATAGATTTTCTCGCGGCTTCCTGTCGCGTTTGGGGAGGTCGTTCGCGGTAATTTACTTCCCGCCGACGGGGAACATCGCGAACTCTAGCTGAAAGACTTTGTCGCTGTTTTGGTCTTCTTCGGCGATGATGTGCGGGCGCACTCGTAAAAAGCGTTGCCGACATGGGCGTCAAAACGAACAACGGCTGGGGCGAAGTTATCGCCGGGAAAGCCGCCATGGACAGCGACAAAGACGGCATGCCCGATTACTTTGAAGAAGCAATGGGCTACAACACCGCAAAAGATGATGCCATGACCAAGGAAAGCGATGGTTACGTGCGCATTGAAAAGTACATCAACTGGCTCGGAGCCATGCACGCACAAGTTGCAGGCAACGGGACGCTCGATTTTGACTTGCGCACAATCACGCGTGGGTTCCAGGAAGTAAAACCGTCTTACACCGTATCGGCTGCAGAAAACGGCTCGGTTGAATTACAGAAAGACGGCTACACCGCAAGATTCACCCCCGACAAGAATTACAAGGGACTTGCCTCGTTCAAGTACACGGTCAAAGGGAACGACAACACCGAATACACAGGCCGCCGCTTCGAAAAACAAATTCCGTACAGGGTTTTATTTTAACTGTTCTCATCGATCCAAATAATCAAGCACCTCGGCAAACATCGAGGTGCTTTTCATCAGCAAAGCCAATTCTAAGATTTAATAGAAAGATGAATATTACTTTACCGTTACCGGATAGACAGAATTTCCAATGCGGAGAATGTAACGACCAGCACGCGGCGCAGTCATCGAGAGATTGCCCGCTTTCGCCACGCCCACACGCAAAGTTTGTCCAAGAACATTGGAGAGCGAATAATGGCTTCCATTCTTAACGCCCGTCGCAACGATATTCAAGCCGTCAGTATTCACGCGAACAAAATTGCGAGCAGCCATTCTCGCCGTCGGGATACTTAAAACGTCCGGGATTTCCATAACCGTGTAATTGGACACATCTTCGACGCACTTGAGACTATCAATCCAGAGATAATCGCCAAACGCAACGTTGGTAACGCTAAAGCGGAGCGCCGTCGTCAACTTTGTAGAGAAAATTGTCGGTACATCAGCCTGCCAGCCATTATTGACCATCCAGCCAAAATCCACATAAGCGGTTGTCCATTCCGGAGAATAAGGCATGCCGACAAACGGATAATCCCAAAGTCCCTGACCGAGAATTTCGGTAGACGTATTCCAATCGCTATAGGCTACAAATTGATGGTTCGTACCTTTATAGCGGTAGCTGAACATTTTGCACTTGGAAATATCAAAACTGAAAGTAAAATCGGCATTCACATAAGGTGCATAGTCAAAAGCCGTGCCGACCGTATCAAGCTTGATTTTATCCATCTTGACCATTCCGTTTTCGGAGTTATCTTCGAAACTAGAATTACCGTGGTCACCCTGTTCATCGCTACCGCTCACATCCGTAATAAAGCTCCATTCTCCGGTAGCATCTGTCGATGTCGTCTTGAGAGCAAACGGGAGTTCATCGTTAATTTGCGAAGCCCAATCAAGGTTCTTTGTGTAAGTCGTCTTTTGCGGAAGAACGTTCGCCTTGATATAGCTGTCGTCATCATTATCTTCAAGATACGGTTTTTCGACATCCCATTTGGCGGTAGAAAGTTTCTTTTCGTCAACCCATTTCAGGAACGCATCGGCATTCGCCTTGGTCTTGGCATCGTTGATATCTTTTTCGACCCAGCCCCATTCGGTCACGAAAACACTGAGACCCGCAGCAATAGCCTTGTTTGGGCTTGCATTCTGGCTAGTCGATGTTTCATTGATGTTATGCATATTGGCATAAAAATGATGCGTGTAAGCAACATTCTTGTCAACGACGGGATTTGCAACAGCATCGCCAGCCGCAGAAGACCACATCGGTGTCCCTACAACAATTAAGTTATCCGAATATTTACGAATTTCCTGAACAACTGTATCAGCATAAGCCTTGAGGTCATTCCAACTTTCACTCACAGGTTCATTGTAAATTTCAAAAATCACATGCGGGTATTTGCCATAACGCTGAGCCATGGTCCCAAAGAATTTCGCGGCATCACTTGCCGTAAAGCAAGCCTTATTATCGTTAAATTCGTACTTCGGTTTTACACCCTTGTGAATGCAATTATAATAGCCACCTTCACTGTGCCAGTCCACCAAAACATAAACATCGTTTCTGATAGCCGCCTGTACGACCGTGTCCATTTGTGCGGAATAATATTCAGGACGAGTCTTGTAATTCCCTTGTCCCCAATTTCCAACGGAACCCATTGCAGAGCGAACAAGTTCAACATTCCACTCGCCTACAAGCGAATCAATAAAGGAATTGCCGTAGAACGACATTCCGTTTGGCCAAAAGATACTCCAGGTAAGGCTCATTCCGCGCACCTGAACTTCGGCTCCATCTTTGACGCCTTGCACGCTTCCGTAAATGCGGCCTTCGCCAGCGGAATTCTTGCCGGCTTGCAAAGCACCGTATTGACTTACGGGACCTACGCGCGTGGGCTGAATTGTTGCAAATGCGCTACCCACAAAGGCAAACGCACACAAGGCGACAATCGCCATTTTTGACTTTTTCATACTCTCTCCTATACGTGAAAAAGAATTTTAAAAACGCATCCCGAGACTCGGCCACATACTGGGCGAAATACCGTCAAAGCGGATATTGTCAAGGTAAATTTCGGTATCGTCAATAACGAGAATGTTGATTGCATTGACTGCAATAAGTTCTGTATCGAAATCATCTGCCGTAAACGTGAAATGTTCCCATTTTTCCGTAAGCGTCACAAAGTACGATTCGTGATATTCACGTTCGCCTTTATCACTGCGTTTGGCTATCTGCAACGAGATTTTTCCAGAACCTCTGGCATCAAACGAAATTGCAGTCGCCTTACGCAAATCATAGAACGCAAACATTTCTGCCTTATCAAAATCGTCACCAATCGTAAAACCGATAACTCCATAATGCCCCGGAGTTTCCTCATCTATATCAAATGAAACGTGCAAGCTTTTTCCACTTTTGGCGCTATCGCCAGAAACAAAAAGATTTTCACTATCGACACCCGCGCTTGCACGGCTTCCGCCACCCTGCAACGAGTCTGTGCAAATAAACCACCAGCCCTGTCCAAAACTTTTTCCGATAAATGTCTGTTTTTTCCAGTTTTCAAAATCTTCGACAACCGTAAAAATGCTATCTGCGAGATTAATGTTGTTCGTTGTCGCACCTTCATTCAATCCGGTTTCCATCTGGTACGAGAACTTTCCAAAATAGCCTTCGACAAAAGCATAATGCACGCCCGCAGGCAAATCATTAAATTCAAAGTTTCCGTTTACATCTGTAACGACGGACTTGTCCAAAATGGAAACAGTTGCACCTTCTACAGCAACACCGTTATTCGTTATCGAACCCTTAAGAGTCTCACTTGCCGCAATAGAAAGGGTTTGTTCGGGACTACGTTCGAGATTGACCCAGCGCATTGTAGATAACGAGTCGCCCGAACGCGTTTCCAAAAGCTGGACAGGCGCTTTTTCACCAAGAACAGTGGACCTAATTTCAAGAACACCATTGTTATCCAAAGAATCTTCATACGCCACATGCATGGAGTCTTCGTCCAAAATCCACACACGGGCAAACGCATTCACCAAAGGTTTCCCATGATTTGTCGCCGTGATAATCCCTGCAATTTCAGTTTCACCAGCATTACTACCCGTGCCGTTTGCGATGTCTGAATTTCCGCTACAGCCAACAAGCGGAATACAAAGGATTGCGACAAAAGCCACAACACCCAAAGGGAATACCCAAGCCTGTTTTCGTAAAACATTACGGAGGTACATTACTTTACCTCCTTGACTTTGGCGCGGTTCACCAACTGAAACCCTACATGGCAAACACGGTCTGGATTTTTCTCTTCACGAGATAACGCAAGAATTTTTTCGCGAAGTTTCGCAATTTCTTCGCGGACTTTTTCAAAGCTTTCTTTAGACAAACTGCACGTAACACTCGTAACGCTGCGGTCATCACTAGTGAACAGATCATAAACTTCACTATTCACTTCAAGATTTTTTAGATGGTATTTGCGTAAAATCGTAGAACGCACGCGAGGCGGAGTTGAAACAATAGGCTGTTCCACACGATATACACCATTTTCATCTAAAGTAACGAATCCCGATTCCATCAAATAGCGAATACCACTTTCCACCTGAGGAGCGCGAAGCACTGGCGTAAACATGCGTCCAATTTTTTCCGCCGGCATATTTGGCGGAAGCAGAGGGAGCAAGTCGCGCAACACGGGATAGTACCATTTCGAGAAAAACTTGAGCGAAGAATCCTGCAGAGCAAATTCCTGATTGTTCGCGCGGACCGCAAGGAGCTTTCGCAACAATTCTTCGCGTACATCTACATTCTTTTCGTTACCGAAGCGCACCAAATCGAGAAAGTAATCCGATTCATCAACAGAAAGCCCCCAAGACTTGGCGATATTTTTCGCATTCGCAATGGATAGCGGGCGCGAGCCATCTAGGATTCGGCTGAAAAACGCAGAACCGGAAACACCCGCATTTTCTTGAATCGCTCGGAGCGAAAGGCCCTTTGACTGCATTGTTTCCAAAACAGCGCGAATATAATCGCGGTAATCAAAATACATAAATACACTAATTTTGGAAACATCTATCATATTTCCAAATATAAGCAATTATTATAAATTTTTCAATGTAAATTTTTATATATAATTTACAAAATACATAATTTTTGGAAACACATTTTAAGGCTTCAGTTGCTCGTACATGACCTCAATCCACTCGGGACTGCGGGCGACTGATTCCACCCAAATTTCATCGAGTGCGCCGTTCCAGGTTTCAGTCTCGATTTCATCGCCACCGATGCGGAAGGGGACGTTACGATTCAGCTCGTTCGGCACAAATTCCCCTGCAAATTCAGTTCCATCGGAACCCGCAATTGCTACCGCTTTACCGTTCACATACATGCTCACCATGTGATTCTTGGAAACGAGCACAAGGAAAGCCCACTCCCCAACAGGCACGGAAGTCGAATCCCCGAAATACACTGCCTCGGGGCTGCCCGGCATACTTTTCATCACGGCAAACGTTCCGCTATTCACCTCGTAATGCCACTGGAATCGCGAAGTTGAATCGCTCCAATAATCACGCTGGCTAAACAGCACTTGGTGTTCGCCATTGGGACCATTCCACTTGGTCCAAAGTGAAAGCGTAAAGTCGCCGCCCGTTGGATTAAGCGTATCCAAGTCGATAAATTGTCCCGGTTCCAAAAGCACCGCTTTGCCGCTCAAACCATCTACATAGTTTACGTTTTCCGCAACAGAAGAATCATGGTTGAGCACATTGATATCGCGGTTCATGTGGAGAACTTTTTGAATTTCTGGATTGCCATATCCATTCGGGAGATAATAATAATCCGGAAGGTAATAATGGAAACCATAGTAACTCGCAATGACTGACATATCGCTGCTCGTAAGCATATCCCCGTTGACCGAAAGTTCAGGCAACTTAAGCGTATCCATCGAACCCAATGCTGTAAATTCAAACTGAGCGATTGCCGAATCATTCTGCATGTACACAAGGTCCATTCTATAACCCGACGGGATGGAATCGAACGCAAAGGAGCCGTCCTCGGCAATCGGCGAGCGCAAATGCGTTCCCGGAATGCGCATATAACCAGAAGTCGCCCCGGAGATTTTTCCGCTTACAGTCTTATGCGGACCAATACAAATCGTATCCTTCCTTACATAAGAAAGTCCATCGCCACGCAAGCCGGATTGTCCTTTGGATTCCGCATAAAAAAGCGGCATTTTTTTTAACTCCGAAAACCTTGTAATCGGGCCAAGCTTAAAGAATCCTGTAGAATCAGCAACCGTTTCAAGCGAATCCACAATTTCTTTTGAATTATCCAGATAAGCAACCACACGCGCAGCAGGCACGGCACGCCCCTGCAAGTCTTGCACCACGCCAAAATATCTCAGCGTATCAGGCTTCCTTGCAATAGAATTCCCGATATCGGTCACGCCACCGGCGACATCCTCGCTACTTGAGCACGCTAAGAACGTCAAAGAAAACGCAAGCGACATCACGCACGCAACGCAATTACGCGACAACTTTAGATAAACTTGTCTATTTTTCATTTTCCGCCTCCTTCCCTATTTTCTTGCTCATCGGGAACGCCACAAGCATCATTTCGTAAACGCGTTCCACTTCCGAATCATTTGCCGCACGGGCAATAATTTTCTTGCGGGCTTCTTCCAGCACCTTTACCGCATAATTATAAGATTTTTCGCTCATCGCAAGAGTCGTGAACGCAGCAAAGCGCTCGTTTTTGGGCATAGATTCTACGGCGCCCATCGCATGCTGCATATATTCATGACGAATTCGTCGCAAAGCCATTGGCGGAATTTCCGAAGCGTCGAGCATTTGCGATGTTTCAACATAGCGCTCGCCCTCTTTTTTCAGGAGTCCCCATTCCAGCAGCTTTTTTACCGCATCGCGAGCCTCGTCCGTCGTTATCTGCGGCACAACCGAACGCGCCAACACACGGTAGTCCC